>NZ_JAUBTN010000006.1:0-152607 GCF_036705055.1 Microcoleus sp. CZ3-B2
ACAACTAACAACTAACAACTAACAACTAACAACTAACAACTAACAACTAACAACTAACAACTAACAACTAACAACTAGCAACTAACAACTAACAACTAACAATTAACAATCAGCACTCAGTTAGTTCTACCGGGTTTTAGTGTTGCTGTTGATGAGTTGTTGGGTTGATGGCAAATATTGGTTAATTAGTTATATCTAACTGCTTTCTGGCAGAGTTCGCCCGTGCTGTTTGCGATTGTTTGTGAAAAAATGCTTGACAAAATGCCGTAGCTTGCGGGGCTGGACACGATCGCACTGCTAGTTAAGTTAATGAAAGTTATTGGCAATAAACAGTGTAGTTTTAAATTTGCACAAAATCGCCGACAGCGGTAATATATTTATTGCTTTGTTTGCAAATTTAGCGTAAATTCCGATCGAGAATTAAAACGATTAATAGAAATATGTCCAAGATTTACACTGTTGAATTGATCCACCAAGGCACTACCCATACCGTACAAGTGCCGGAAAACAAACAAATTCTGCAGACGGCGGCCGCTGCGGGTATTGAGTTGCCGAGTTCTTGCAATGCGGGGGTTTGTACTACCTGCGCTGCAAAAATTATTGAAGGGGAAGTCGAACAAAGCGATGGGATGGGCGTGAGCCCGGAACTTCAGGCGGAAGGTTATGTGTTGCTGTGCGTTGCTTATCCGAGATCGAACTTGAAGATAGAAACAGAAAAAGAAGATATTGTGTACGCTCGGCAGTTTGGCCAATCCTAGAAATAAACTAAAATTGACATAAATATCGATCGCGGTAAACCTATTATGGATCGCCAGATGACCACCCATTTCATTTCCGCAGAAGTTGACCTCCACGATACCGCCGAAGAACTGCACTCGGCGATTGAAATTGAACTGCAAAAGCACGGCGAACCGCTGCGCTGGGCTGTCACAGACGTGGATGTCGATCGGCAAAAGGCTGTGGTAGAAGGCTACGTGCTCGTGGAATCATCCCCCGTAGCAGCGTGAACTCCCCCCCTTTAACAGTGGTTTTGATAGTCCCCACAGGCGTTGGAGCCTCGATTGGTGGCTTTGCAGGAGATGCGCTGCCGGTGGCTAGGGCGATCGCCCAAGTTTCAGATACGCTGATTACTCACCCCAACGTCCTCAACGGCGCTCAACTGTATTGGCCGATACCTAACGCTCTCTACGTGGAAGGTTACGCCCTTGACAAGTTTGCAGCAGGATGCTGGGGGTTGCAACCAGTACATCAAAATCGCATCGGCTTAATCCTAGATTCCGCGATCGAACCAGACTTGCAGTTGCGCCACTTACAAGCGGCTGATGCAGCGAGAGCTACATTGGGCTTGAATATAACTGATTGTGTTTTAACCGATCGCCCCCTGGAAGTAGAATTGCGTATTTCAGAATCAGGGGCATCCTGGGGCACAATCGGCAATCCCGACAGTTTATTGCGCGCCGCCGAAAAATTGATCCGACAAGCAAAAGTCGAGGCGATCGCCGTTGTGGCGAGATTTCCCGACGATGAAGGTAGCGTCGCCCTCGAAAACTACCGCCGCGGCAAAGGAGTTGACCCCCTCGCCGGCGCGGAAGCTGTCATCAGCCACCTGATCGTCAGAACTTTTAAAATTCCCTGCGCCCACGCCCCGGCGCTGTCTGCGCTTCCCCTCGATCCCCAGCTTTCCCCGCGATCGGCTGCTGAAGAAATCGGGTATACTTTTTTACCTTGCGTGCTTGCCGGTCTGGGCAAAGCTCCCCAATTTGTCGGGCCAGAAAGCGCTCTAGGGAGTCAATTATCGATTACTGCCGATCGAGTCGATGCGGTGGTCATACCAGCCACAGCGTGCGGCGGCAGTGCTATCCTGAGTTTGAGCGGGCGATCGTCGGTACAAATTATCGCTGTGGGCGACAACAAAACCCAGATGCAAGTTCCCCCAGAAAAACTCGGAATCAAAGCTTTGCAGGTAAACTCATATTTAGAGGCGATCGGAGTCTTGGTCGCTTTACGAGCCGGCATCACTCCAACTTCCTTGGGTGCAGACATTTCCCCCCTGCATTGTTTGTCTGACTCAGCTCAACAAATCTCAAATCTGTAATCCATAATCTAAAATTGATTAAGTGGCAGAAAAAATTCCCGAAAATCCTGAAATTGAACCCTTAACGCGCACCCAAGTTTTAGTAGCAATGGGTGTAACAGCCATTATGTTGCTGGCGGTAGCTAAAGTGTGGTTGCTATTTGGATCGGTATCGCTTTTGCCAGTCAAATTGAACGTAATGGATTTGCTCGCAGGATGTGCGATCGGACTGGCAATTACAGGCGGTAGCGCGATCGTTTATCGCCTTTGGCCCGGTTATCGCCGGAGTGCTGACGTTTACTTAGAAGTAGTGCTCAAACCCCTATTTTGGCCGGATTTAATTTGGCTGGGACTGCTACCGGGACTGAGCGAAGAATTGTTATTTCGAGGCGTGATGCTTTCTGCCTTGGGAATGAATTTTACTGGTTTAATTTTATCAAGTTTTTGCTTCGGCATTCTGCACTTAGGAGGCACGGATCAATGGCCTTATGCTGTTTGGGCGACGGCGGTGGGATTGCTGTTAGGTTACAGTGTTTTAGTGACTGGGAATTTGTTAGTGCCAATTACGGCTCATATCTGTACAAATTTGATTTCTAGCTGTGTTTGGAAGTGGGAAAATAATCAAGTGAAGCAGTAGGGCGATCGCACTTCCAAAGCGGCGATTGAAATCGCGCCTGCGCGGAATATAGCAATAAATGCCAACGCGCCAGGTTTTTTTTTAGATTGAACGAACCGCGAAGACGCTTTAGGCGAAGCCGCGCGTCAGCGCTAGGGCGCGAAGGAAGAGGAAGAGTTCACAGAGGTGAAAAGGTTTTAACCGCCGATTTTTATCTGTGTTAAGGCAGTTTGTAGCTGCTCGATCGCACGATCAATTCACCTTGACTGGGGTTGCGGCTGAAAATAAAAGCTCCTGCTTGAGTTTCGCCGCTTGACAAAAAGTCAATTTGTTGGTCGCCGGATTCCAACACTTCACCGTTGACTCGCAGTTCCGCAATAATTTGCACTGATTCAGCCGTTTCGCCGCCCGTGTTAGTCACTGTAAACGGCACGTAAAATTGCCCTTGGGTTTCGCGAATTGGTGCATTGCGAGTGACAGAAATCACCGGAGGTTTCTGTTCTTTAGTCGCCCAGTTGTAGAGTACGAGTCCGGTGAGGCCAGAAAGGATGAAACAGGCGATCGCAAATGTCACCCATTCAGCAGGATTTCTTTTTTGTTGCTGTTCGCGATCGCTTTCTGTATTGTTTTCACTCATACCGTTAACCTCCCCGCAGCGCCGCCAATTGTCGCCGGCAATCCCAATACTAACGTATAGCTCAACCACATCGACCACGGAGCGTCAAAACTGAGTTTTTGGAAGAAAAACAGCATAAATGCAGAAGCCGCCAGCGATACTAAATACGCCATTACAGTTTCGCTGAGGGGACGCTGAAAAATCCCTTGTTGTTGTTGGCGCTTTTCTTGATAAGTAAAGCCTGCTACAAATACAATACCGTAGGAAATTAGCAGCGAAGCGGCAATAATTGCTAATTGCCAAGGCGGCGAAATAGCTGCCGCTAACATGGGCACTTCGTCGGTTGGGGCGATGTTGAAAGCAACGATCGTAGCGCCGATTAAAGTAGCGCCGATATCTGCTACAGTTGGATTAATTGTAGGTTCGCTGTCGCCGTCTGAGCTTTGATAGCGATCGCCGCTCAAGAAACCCCTTGCTAGTGCCACTCCCAAAGCAAACGGTAAGCCTTCAAAGATGATTTTGCCCAAAGTTTCTTGCAGGGGAGTCTCCAGCCTAATTTCCCTGAGCAAAAACAGGATCGCAGCGGCGCAGACAATCCCAATTGCGATCGCTTCTACGGTATCCATTGCAGCATCTCGCCAGCGGATGTTCTTAGTTTTGCGAAAACCTTCAGTGCGAACCAGCAAGAAAACGGCGATAAAAGTAGTTGCAATGGCGATCGAAATGTCGATCGGTTTACTGTGCGAACCAATCCACCAAACCTCCATCGTATAAAGCAGGGGAATTCCGAACAAAAAGCCCCCCGATGCACCTCGAATAATGTCGTTGAGTTCATTTGACCACTGATTTTTACGTCTTTTTGACTTGTTCATGTTGGGGTGAAAAAGCTTGCGAGCTTGTATGTTCATCAAAGAAAAGACCAGATTTGTTTGACTCTATCTCGCACTTGCGCCAAATCATCTGGGGTTAATATTCCCAGTCTCCTTTCCACTAAACTTTTTTGTAATGTAATGTGTTCAGTTTATGTAAGCGAACCACTGAAGGTCGCTTTAATCCTGCTTGTTGCCATTCCTGAATTTCGACATCAAAGGTTGTACGAGGGATTTGACTGGTTATTTTAGCAACGATCGTGTCTTCATCTCCCGTGTCCAACAGTATCAAACCAGGACGGCGTTTAGTTTCGGTTGTACCTGCAAAGATGAATGCGACTATAACTAATTCTCCAAACTGATAATTAGTCATAGCTCACTCCTCATCGTAAATTGCGTCTGGTTCGCTGAAATCGGCAAAGAATTGTTGGGCGGCAAGACGATGCCAATCTGTTTTTTCCTCTACTTCATCCGCTTCGGAGTTTGTTGGTTCTTGCACCAGAACAATAACTCTGACTTCTTGGTTAGCTGTCAAGTATTTTAAGATAGTATCGGGAAATTCTATTTTCCCTTCATCTGTGACTTTTGCGGGAAACTCGTATGCTTTCATAATTTTTAGGTCAATTTTTTTTACAACATTATTCAGTTTGTGATTTACTTTCTAATTCCTTGAGTTATAAAAAAACTCGCACGATTATAAATCTCTTTGCCAAATCTTGATAGTTTTGTTATCACTTCCACTAACCAGAGTCTGCCCATCCGGGCTAAAAGCCACAGAGTAAACTCCCCATGAATGCCCCAAGAGACTGCAAATTTTATCTCTGGTATCGAGATTCCAAAGTTCGATAATACCAGGTTCCGTACTATTCTCTTCGCTGCCAGAATCCCACCCGCCACTTGCTAAAATTTTCCCATCAGGGCTAAAAGCTAAGCAGAAGTCCCCCATTGAATTTTCCGCAAGAGTATAGATTTCTATTCCCGTGTAGAGATTCCACAGCTTAATAGTTCCCACACAGTGCAAAGTCGCAAAAGTTTCTCCATCGGGGCTAACAGCGATCGCATAAACAGAGTCCATACCCTCCTGCCAATGCTTTGTCCAGATTTCATCTCCAGTGGTTAAATTAAAAGCTACTGCACTTAGAGAAACATAATCATCTGCACTGCTACTAAGTAGAATCTTTCCGTCAGGGCTGAATAAAATAGCCAAACTATAAAATACTTCTACTGGCCACTTTAAAGTCCGAATTTCTTCTCCATTTCTAAGGTTCCAAAGTTTGATAGTTGTGTCTTCACTGGCACTTGCCAGAGTCTTCCCGTCGGGGCTGATAACTACAGAAGTAATTATGTCTGAATGTCCGGTGATGGTGTAAATTTCCTCTTTAGTGCTGAGATTCCAAAGCTTGATAGTTTTGTCCTTACTGCCGCTAGCAAGAGTTTGGCCATCAGGGGCGAGGGCAATGGATGTAACCCCTTGTGAATGTCCTGATAAAGTGTGAAGTTCTTGCCCTGTGTTGAGGTTCCACAGCTTAATTGTGCTATCAGAACTTCCGCTAACTACAGTCTGTCCGTCGGGAGTGATGACAACAGAAGTTACCGAACATGAATGCCCGTGAAGGGTGTGTACGCATTGCCAGTTAGTTTGAATCATTTGATGTTACTCCTAGCATTCATCCAGCAACCACATTTTTACTGATTGTTTTCAATTCCATTAAAGTGCAAGCTGAATTTCGGAATATTCTCCTAAAGCTTCGTTGACAACAATCAGTTTCCCTTGACTGTCCGCCCCTAATTGTTGATTGGCATTGAGTAATTCAATTCCATAAATAGTACCGTCTGGGGCAATATCTACATTCATTTGCTCGCTAACCTGGATAGTTTCTACCTGTGCATTTTTTTCTTTCAGGTATATATAAGCTACGTTGTATCTCGGATCGTAAGTCAGTTTCATGGAACCTCCTGCTCAAAATAATTTGACAATTACAGTGATAATTATCCAGTCTTCGCCTTCTGACGCTGCGATCCTGCACTTTCTTCATAGCATAAACTTTTCCCTGCCACTCAGCATTGAAGGAAAAGTTGCGCCTAAATCCGGTTCTACCAAACCCGGCCGGAAAAGTTGTACCACTTTCTACAGTAGCAATTACTTCTGCCTCAGTTGCACCTCACTCAATCAATCGCGATCGAGCATGGGGATGTAATCTAACGCTCACGTTGCTATTACCTCCTTAAGCTCATGACCTGTACTCCTTAAATTCTTCTAGCGGTTCGTCAAAATCATCGGACATCCAAACCATTCCTTTAGCACTTCCTGCTTGTCGATTGGGTTTAGCTTGTTTGGCAATTACTACCAATTTTACAACAGGCTGGTTATCTTTACTAATGGCAACTTCTTCACCTCTCATCGCCGCTTCGATCAATTCCAAAAACTTTTCTTTTGCCTCAAGAATGTCTACTTGATACATAATTTCTGCCTCCTTACTATCAATTTTTAACATCACCATTCTAACTCAATTCGATAAATCCTCTTCCTCCAAATCCACAGGCGGCAACTCCATATCATCAGACTGCAACTGAGCCGGAGTAGCCGGAATTGCGGCAATAATTGCATCGATTACTCTCGCCACCGGAATAATTTCCATCCCCAAATCTGGCACCGGTTGATTCTTCGGAACGATCGCCCTTTTGAACCCCAACTTAGCCGCCTCCCTCAGTCGCAATTCCAACTGCGAAACCGGCCGCACCTGTCCTCCCAAACCCACTTCCCCCAGCAAAACTGTGCGCGCATCAATTACCCGATCGCGAAAACTGGCCACAACCGCGATCGCAACTGCCAAATCCGATGCCGGTTCCTCCACCTTCAACCCGCCCACCGAAGCTACAATAGTATCTAATTTAGACAAAGGAATCCCCACTCTTTTTTCCAAAACAGCTAAAATTTGCTGCAATCTACTATTATCAACACCCGTAGTAGAGCGGCGCGGCGAACCAAAACTCGCAGGACTAACTAACGCTTGAATTTCTACTAAAATCGGTCGAGTTCCTTCGCAAGCAACCGTCGTAGAAGTACCGGGAGAAAATTCATCTTTATTACCTAAAAATAACTCCGACGGATTGTCTACTTCTCGCAAACCCTCTGCTACCATTTCAAAAACACCGATTTCGTGAGTCGCCCCAAAACGGTTTTTCATCGATCGCAAAAGCCGGTGAGAAGCAAAGCGATCGCCCTCAAAATAAAGTACAGTATCTACCAAATGTTCCAACACCCTCGGCCCCGCCAAACCTCCATCCTTAGTAACGTGACCGACAATAAATAAAGTAATATTTTCCCTCTTCGCCACCTGCATCAAAGCCGACGTACATTCCCGCACCTGAGCCACCGAACCCGGAGCCGATGTTAAACTAGCAAAATAAATAGTTTGGATGCTGTCAATCACCGCCACATTCGGTTTGAGCGATTCCAACTCCCGCAAAACTACTTCTAAATCCGTCTCAGGAAGCAAGTAGAAATTCTCCGCTGACTTGTCCTCGGAATCCGCTTTAGCTTCCCCGTTGCTGCCGGATTTATGTCCGCCGTTGCTTGACAAATCCACCGGATTAGCTACACCCAAACGCTGCGATCGCAATTTCACCTGTTGGCCAGACTCCTCCGCACTGACATAGAGTATCCGATCCTTGCGCGCCAACATATTCGCCACCTGTAAAAGCAGCGTCGATTTCCCGATACCCGGTTCCCCGCCAATCAACACCAGGGAACCCGGAACAATCCCGCCTCCCAAAACTCGATCGAGCTCCCCGTAACCAGAAGGCCAGCGAGACTGAGTTTGGTCAGCAATCTGCGATAATCTAAAAGATACTCTCGGTTGACCCTTCGACTTATCAGGAGGCGAACCGCCCACCGTCTTAGTTGTCACCCCAGTTAAACCAACCCGCGAGCCACCAGCAGTAGGTTGTTCCAACTGCTCGTCAAAAGAATCCCACTTGTGACAGCTAGGACACCTGCCAAAATATTGTGGTGAATCATACCCGCATTCCCGACAAATATATTGTATTCGAGGCTTAGCCATTGTTTATGATGATAAATAGTCACCCTAACATTTAGAAAAATCTGAGTTAAAGCAATTATAAAGCTTTCAGATCGATCGCCACCAATGATTCAATCTGTAGCTTCTATGATAGGGTACAAAAAATTAACATTATCTGAAATGTAACTTAAGGAGTGCTCGGTAAATTGGAAAACCATAAAGAAAAAATTCTGGTAGTCGATGACGAAGCCAGTATCCGGCGCATTCTGGAGACTCGCCTTTCGATGATTGGCTACGATGTCGTCACCGCGGCTGACGGCGAAGAAGCTCTCGAAACATTTCGCAACAGCGAACCAGACTTAGTGGTTTTGGACGTGATGATGCCGAAGCTAGACGGTTACGGCGTCTGTCAGGAGTTGCGTAAAGAATCAGACGTACCCATCATCATGCTAACCGCTTTGGGAGACGTAGCCGATCGCATCACCGGTTTAGAATTAGGCGCAGACGATTACGTCGTCAAACCTTTCTCTCCCAAAGAACTAGAAGCCCGCATCCGTTCGGTACTGCGGAGAGTTGACAAAAACGGCACCTCGGGAATTCCCAGCTCTGGAGTCATTCAAGTCACGAATATTAGGATTGATACCAACAAGCGCCAAGTTTACAAAGGCGACGAGCGAATTCGGCTCACAGGCATGGAATTCAGCCTGTTAGAGCTGCTAGTGAGCCGTTCTGGAGAGCCTTTTTCGCGATCGGAAATTTTGCAGGAAGTTTGGGGATACACGCCAGAACGCCACGTAGATACCCGCGTCGTGGACGTTCACATCTCCCGGCTCCGAGCCAAACTAGAAGACGACCCCAGCAATCCCGAATTAATTTTAACCGCCCGCGGCACAGGTTATCTGTTCCAGCGAATTGTTGAACCTGGAGAAGTTGGGTAAAGTTAGTTGGCATTTGGCAGTTGGCATTTGGCAGTTGGCAGTTGGCAGTTGGCAGTTGGCAGGTGTTAGGAAAGCAGGTGTTAGGAAAGCAGTTGTTAGGAAAGCAGTTGCTAGTTGTTAGTTGGCAGTTGGCAGTTGGCAGTTGGCAGTTGGCAGTTGTTAGTTGGCAGTTGGCAGTTGGCAGTTGTTAGTTGGCAGTTGTTAGTTGGCAGTTGGCAGGAAAGAAGTAGTTATTAGTCAACAGTCAACAGTCAACAGTCAACAGTCAACAGTCAACAGTCAACAGTCAACAGTCAACAGTCAACAGTCAACAAATAACAAATAACCAATAACAAATAACAAATAACAAATAACCAATAACCAATAACAAATAACCAATAACCAATAACAAATAACAAATAACCAATAACAAATAACCAATAACCAATAACAAATAACCAATAACCAATAACCAATAACTAATGACTAATGACTAAATCCGATCCAAATAAAGTTTTGCGGCAATTGCCCTTAGTTGCAGGAGGGTTAGCAGGTACGCTGCTGATGGTAAACCGCTTGCTAACAGAGCAGATTACAGACTCTCAAGCTCGATCGGACGCTTTGGGAGTAATTATCAGCGCCCTGCTGATTTTAACAGGCTTGCTGTGGCAGCAGGTGCAAGCGCGATCGCCCGATTCGGTACAGCTAATCGGCTCTGAAGGCTTCGAGTTTGCGCCGGATTTACCCGATGCCGTCAAGCTAGAATTAGCCTGGGCATCGCGTTTGCTGTTGACAAATACCGCCACAAGGGCGATCGTCATTGTGTATCGAGGAAAAGTTTTATTGCGGCGCGGCATTTTAGGCATCAATCCCGAAGTTAAACCAGGGCCAATATTGCAGCGAGCGATCGACAAAAACAAACCAATTTATTTAGTAAAGCTCGATATTTATCCCGGCAAAATTGAATTTGACTACTTACCAGAAAATACCCAAGGAGTCATCTGTCAGCCCATCGGCAGTCAAGGCGTTTTAATCTTAGGTGCCAACGCGCCCCGCAGCTACACCAAACAAGACGAAAACTGGGTAGAAGGCATTGCCGAAAAACTCGAAAACACGATCGCTCAGCACCTAATTTCTTAACTTTGTAGGGGGCGCATTCTGCACCTTCTCATAACATTTAAATCAAGCTACTATGACAACTAATTTGCTTCTCAATCTGAACCGTTTACCCAACAGCTTACCTAGTGAAGGTTCTATCCGTATTGAGCTAGTCAAAGGACTCCTAGTATTTCGCATTTCCACCAAAATACAGGAGCGAATAGAAACCTTAACAGCTCAAAAAACAGAATCAGCTCTCACTTCAGAAGAAGAAACAGAACTAAATCAATATCAAGAATTGGTTGATTATCTAAATTTGGTTAACGAAACTATAAAAAAATCTTTTTTATATCCTCTACACGGTAGTGTCAAGCGCTATGATGAGCCCTTTGAACCTGCTGCACCCTCAGAAGATTGGGAAGTGCTGCAATGATTGTACTGGATACTCATATATGGGTGTGGTGGGTTGACAAAAATGCGCGACTGACTCAAAAACACCAGGACTGGATACAACAATATCAGTCTCAAGGTTTAGGAGTTAGCATGATTTCTTGTTGGGAAGTCGCTAAATTGGTAGAGCTGGGAAGACTAACTCTGTCCCTAGCAGTTGATGAGTGGTTAGCAGCAGCTTTAGCTTATCCGGGAGTGCAGCAACTCGAACTCACAATTCCTATGATTATTCAGTCAACCAAACTCACGGGTTTTCACCGCGATCCTGCTGACCAACTTATTGTAGCAACAGCGAAAATACATGGGTGTCCGGTGCTGACGGCTGACGCGAAATTTTTGGCATATCCTGAAGAGCAGACTCTTAAATAATAGAGGTTGAAATGTGTGGATTCTGTTGCATTTATAAGTTCGTAAGGTGCGCGTCGGCGCACCTTACATCTAACTCAAAACTCAAAACTACTATCTCGCCCAATCAGTACCGCGCCAAATTGTGAAAAACAACACACTAGAAATCAGCGCACCCAGCAGCCACTTAACAGCATTTTTAAATAACCCCAAGCGCTGACTTGACTGAACCGTGGCGCTTTGTGTCTTCAACCGTTCCTTAGCCGGAGTAATTCTTGAAAGAATTTGGCTTTTTAATTCCTGCGGGTTTTGCGTATCCGCTGGTACCCCCAAACGGGTAAGTTCCCCCGCCAAATTCCTTAAATCTTCAGGAGTGCCCTTGTTCAGTCGTTCTTCCACTTGCTGCAATTGAGCTAATTGTTGATCGGCTTGAGTAGTAATTTGCTTGCTGTTTTGGTTGTTGACGTAGATAGTGCCAAAAATTCCCAAAGGCAACATCAACAGAAAAAGCAGCGCCAACAGCAAAGAAACCCAAGACAAAAGCTTTAACAAAGGGTCTTCAAAACGCCTGCGATCGTAATCTTCTCCAAAAAATATCAGCGCCATAGCCAGCAGCGGAACTGGCACCCGTTCCACTACAGCGCCAATCGTCTGCAATTCCCAGACGCGATTGCCGAAGTTTGCTGGTATCAAAACTGCGATCGTATCTAATAAAGACAAAATTAATAAACCGTAGCCAATCCAACGCAGCCTGTAAATAGAAAAACCTTGTTCGCCTTGTATGTCATTCATAAAATCCTCACTGTTGTTGTTAACAAAAAAATCTATCTCTCCGTTCAAAACGGATACAAACTACAGATTGAAGTCGTCGAATCTCCAAATTTTAGACCAAAGTTAGAGTTCCCAGATTCATCAGGTCGAGTAAATCTAAAATCTAAAACTTCCCCGAAGAGCGACTTGTGAGCCAGGGTAGCCGAAGCAAGTCGAAGAATCTAAAATCGACTTACTTAAGGTTCGGGAAATCGTGGCTGC
This sequence comes from Microcoleus sp. CZ3-B2, assembly GCF_036705055.1. Taxonomy (NCBI): domain Bacteria; kingdom Bacillati; phylum Cyanobacteriota; class Cyanophyceae; order Oscillatoriales; family Microcoleaceae; genus Microcoleus; species Microcoleus sp. CZ3-B2. The sequence goes on from NZ_JAUBTN010000006.1 coordinate 12,040, forward strand.
CACCACCCATACCAAGAAACCCAAGCATTCTCTAGGGTTTTTTTGGCATCTTCTGGAGTTGTTTTATCCAAAGGCATAGACATCTGAGTCCACAAACAGCGCTTGTCTTGAATATTTCCCCTACCCAACAGCCAAAACAAAATGCGGTTCGGCTGCAAATCGCTAGTATTTCGATTGTATCTAAACTGTTGGGAAGTTACTGTAGGACTGCCGCGAGGATTGATACACGAACTCAAATACAGTCGATTTTGCTGTTGCAAAATTCCGTGAAACCCGGCAGCTTGAGTGCTGGCTAATGCTAGCTTACCAGGAGACGACTTGAGAATAGTATGTCCCTTCATCATACCTTCCACGTCCCCAATGGTATTCACCAAATAGCGCATCTCTATTTCTAGATCCTTGCTATTTTTTTGATATTGATACTTTCTGGCAGCCTTGACTTGTGAAGTATCGGTGATTTCCAGCGGCGCGCTCTTGATTATTTTCCACTCTGCTAAAGGCACCGACTCGGGAAAATTAAACTGGGTTACTAGACTATTGCCTGTTGAGGGATAGAATGTCAACTTTCCGGCCACTAATAAAACTCCTGCCAAAGTAACAGCCAAAAGAGAAATTCTAATTGGTTTCCAAGAGGTCATAGCCATTAGCAATTTTGTTTTTTATTATTTGGCGGTTCCGATTGCAAGATTGCAAACCAGCAGAATAGCCCGAAAAAGAATACAGAAATCATCGAAAAAACTACCGATCCACTACCTTCGTGCCAGTATTTAAATGCTTCTGATTGAGATAGCGATACCAGCACTGCCAGGAGAGCAATCCGCGCGGCATTCACGACAAATGCAATAAGTATTGCTACGATTGGGACTACAATTTTCTGTCCCCTAGTTGTCGGAAACATCAGCAAGAAAACTAGGGATAGTCCTAATAGTTGTAGGATAGCATTCACGCCAGAACAGCCGTGATACACTTCGACGCTGCCCTTTTCTAGGATAAGAAAAACTCCTTTCCGTATAACTTCAAATCCTAGATAGTGCAGGATGAAAGCTGAAAATTTAGCTGTTAGTAGGGCTACGTCAACAAATACTCCGATCGCGCCGGGAGGAATAATAACATAGGCAAGTATTAGCAGTTCTTGCCAATATTGTTTCAGTCCTTTTGTGCCGGAAGCTAGCAAAGCCAGACTGATTCCAGATAAGAAAGGGGCAACTCTGATAAACAAGTCGTAGCCGGATATGGAGGAAGTTTTGAGCAAAGTGAAGGCAATTAACGATGCTCCCAAAAAGCTGGCGAAAACTCCGCTTTCAAAAGTTAGGGATTCGTGTTTTTCCCAAATCAGAAATACCACGACTCCCCAAAACATTAACATTGTGCCGAAGAGGTCTGTGTCGTTTGTTCTGGCAGCCAGAGTCAGTTGCAAGGCAATCAAGCCGGAGGCTATGCCTAACAGCCAATATTTAGGTTCTTGGATTTGTTTGATCCAGTTGATTTCTATCATTGCTGCTTTTTGTTTTTTACTAAAAGCTTATAAAATGCTCGAGCAGGTAACTCTATAGAAATTATCAGCCACAAACACTGAAATTTATGCGTTTGGGATGAATGTTAACTAAATCTTCACAATAATTGACAAGAGTGAATGTTTGTGATATTAGTTTTCATCTAATTAAATCAGAAGAATTTGTAGGGTGCGGAATTCGCACCTTACCCGAATTAGCAATTACCAATTACTGATGAGCGTAAATTTTTTGGTAGTAGGTTTGATATTCCTCCGAAAGCAGGGGTTCCCACCACTCGCGATGGGCTAAGTACCATTCTACGGTCTGCCGCAGGCCTTCTTCAACTGTTACTGAGGGAGTCCAACCTAGTTCTGTTTCTATTTTGCTGGCATCAATAGCGTAACGCCGATCGTGCCCGGCTCTGTCTTTGACAAATGAGATCAGTTGTTCGCAAGGACGCGCGGGCAAATCTTCGGCTAATTCGTCCATTAGCTGGCAGAGCATCTTGACTAAATCGAGATTTTTTACCTCGTTGTTGCCGCCAACATTGTAGGTTTCTCCTGGTTTGCCGCGGTGGATAACGGCATCTAAGGCGCGGCAGTGGTCGAGGACATACAGCCAATCTCGGACGTTTTGACCGTCGCCGTATACTGGCAGGGGTTTGCCGAGTAGCATATTGATGCACATTAATGGAATCAGCTTTTCGGGGAAGTGATAGGGGCCGTAATTGTTGGAACAGTTGGTGATGATTGTGGGGAGGCCGTAGGTGTGGAAATAGGCGCGGGCGAGGTGGTCGCTGCCGGCTTTGGAGGCTGAGTAGGGGCTGTTGGGGGAGTAGGCTGTGGTTTCGGTAAATGCTGGGTCGTCGGGGCCGAGACTGCCGTAAACTTCGTCGGTGGAAACGTGGAGGAAGCGCATTTGTGCTTTGAGAGACGAGTCGTCTGTTGCTTCAAAGTGCTTGCGGAAGGCTTCTAGGAGTGTGAAGGTTCCGACGATGTTGGTTTGAACGAAGGCTGCTGGCCCGATAATTGATCTGTCAACGTGGGATTCTGCGGCAAAGTGGGCGACTATGTTGATGTTTTCTTGTTTGAGCAAGCTATCGACTAGGGCTCGATCGCCAATATCCCCCTGCACAAACCGAAAATTTTCTTTTCCTTCCAAGGTTGCTAGGGTTTCTCTGTTGCCGGCGTAGGTTAAAGCGTCGAGTACGATTACCCGATCGCCCGGATAGCTGCTGCACCAGTGATGCACAAAATTCGAGCCGATAAATCCAGCTCCGCCCGTCACCAACAATCGATGAGGTTCTCGCTCAATGCGTTGATTCCCAATGTTTGTCATAAAAATAAAAGTTTTTCCAATAACTAAGTCTTTTTAAAAGTAGCCTTAAATGTAGTTTGTCATCAAGTGTTTGTCGCTCTGCGATCGAATTTTCTGTTGTCGGACTTCAGATTTTCTGATTTTGGGGCGCTGAAATATTGAATCAACACACTTAAATTTCTATCGATGATTTTGAGCGTAACGCTTACATAACAAGGTTTTTAGTGTTTATTTTTGGTAATTTAAAATTTTAGTTGCGATCGCCCGATCGCGGATATTTGCGATCGATCTGTGATTTGAGCCGATAGCGACTGTTGATCTATTTGTAAAGAGCTGTTACCATTTATTTTTTAAATATCCTTTACAATTTCCAGAGCACCATGAAGAAGTTTCAAGTGTTAGCTGGCATTGCTTCCGTCGCAGCGATCGCCAGTAGCATCGCCATAGGTGACGCTGCATCTGCATTTCCCTGTTCCTACAAAAAATCAGGGGCGACTCAATCTGGTTCTGCGACAACGCTCCTAGGTTCGGGCGGCTCCGATCGAATGAATCCGTGGAAATCCGACAAAATAGCGGCTCTGGGTTTTCTGGGTTTGTTTGGGGTTTTGGGTGGCGGTGCGGCCTACATGAGCTATCGCGCCGGCCAGCGGGCCTCTGCGGCTTGTGCTGCGATGAGCGATAATTTTGAAGTTTTTGAAGAGCCAGTTGAGCCGATCGCAGATGCAAGTGTAGCTGAGACTGGAGATGCGGTTGCTGTGGTTCGCGAACACCCGGAAGCTCCAGGCGGCGAGCTAGATTTGCCGGTGGAGCAAGTTGCAGAGTTAGTTTGTGAAAGTGCGATCGAACCAGTAAAGCGCGCGATCGTCAAATAGACTGCAATCAGTAAGGATCGCGCGTGCAGACTTCAGTTTGCAGCCAAACAAACGGACGCTGACTGATATCAAATCCTCTCTTCATCGGAATAGTAAATTTACTGTTGATTGTTGACTGTTGACTGTTAACTGTTGACTGTTGAGGGCGGGCACGGGGGCACCGCCCCTACTGACTGTTGACTGTTGACTGTTGACTGTTAACATCATGTATGAGTGCAACCGGAATTGATATGACGCACGCGCGATCCGTTCTTTGATGGTAATCGACACGATCTCAAATAGTTATCTCGCGGCGACAAAGTATTCGCTGAGGGAATCTCCCATCTTGCAAGATTGGAGGTTTTTAAATTTGCAATTTGCGAGAATTTGTGTTTGGCATTTAATAAGCTGTTGTGCAAATAAACATTGTATATTTTGATGACAATCAAAAATTGTCAAATCCTCTCCCCCTCTCCCCTGATCCCCATCGGACCCTCAATCGCCATACACAATATATATGAGCAACAGCTTAATGCTGTCGGGAACTCGCGAATTTTTGAGGCGATCGCGCGCTGAATAAAAAATGCTTTTTTCCCAGCCGGATCTGGCTCTTCGATCCTGCTCTTTACAAGCTTTTTAGGATTGTCTAATATCGACTGTTGAAAATTAGATCGCTCAAAGCGAGATTGTAGGCTGCCGGGGCGATCGCCGAAAAAAATCTCGTTCTCAATCTGAAGGTAGATAACAATAGTTCCAATAGGGTGATATGATAGAAAGCATTGCCCAAAAGATGACAACTATAGGTTATTATGAGTGGTTTGCGCGATCGGTTCAATCAATTTACAGGTAAAACTAGATTAGCAGTTTGTCGCGTGTTCGTTCAGCTAACAGGTGAAGAAGTTGCACCGATGTTAGGAGTTCTCAACAGCACCGCCAGAGAAGCAATTGATGCCGATGGCGATGTAACAGTTTTGGGAGAAGGCCTTGTAGAAATTTGCAATCACTTGTTACAGTATGACAACTACTGGCAAGCAGCCGCTAATGAAGGTGATGTTTTTTGGGATGAAGGCGAAGCGGGCGATTATGTGGATGAACTTTTCACTGATTCAGCCTCCCGCTATCTCAGCGAACCTCAATACAGCACATCTGCTGACGAGAAAAATTCCCCGTTGTCTTTGCCCGTAACTAGAAATGTCGTAGTGATGCTGACAGTTGCTTATGAAGGTGAAGTTCCAGCCCTAGAAACAGACCTCGCTGACATGAGCGCCCTGAAAGCTGGTTTGAAAGCATTGATTAATTTACAGTACCAGGAAAGGCTGCGAGCCGTGCAAGTTCACTTTTCTCCCGCACAATTGGGAGACGAACTTACCAACGACCAAGTTTTGGTAAATTTCCCAGAACTCATTCCCCTTTAAAAACTGGAAAAGTTGCCATCAACACAACGAACCAGTGCTTTGGTAAAAATAATTCGCTTTGACAAAAACAATGTTAGCCGACACGATTTAAAAAAAAGAAGAAAAATAAAAAGGTTCGATCGTTCGGACTTTTTACCGAGGAAAAACTACGGGCTTTGTAAAAAGCTTTTTTTTATAGGGCGATATGAGGACGCTTGCGGTTAGCTAGAAGACTCGCCGCGACATTCATCTCGCACTCTTAAAGATGGCGCAGAAATGCTTTCACGACCAACAACCAATGAGCAAATATTATTGACTATGCTGCGAAAACTGACAGTTTATTTGATGGCTGTAATTTTGTTGGTGACGACAACCGCTTGCGGCTCTCCTTCAGTCCAAGCTCCGACAAATCCTGCTGCTGGAAATCAGGAGATTAACAGGGTGCGTACTTCACCAAAGAATAACTTGAGTCAAGGGGAATATCCCGTACAGCAAGCTACCTACGACGATGGCGATGGCGAGTACAGTTTGATGTTGCTGAATACTGGCCCCGGTAATTCTTCTATTTATCGCAGTACCGATTTACAAATGGCTCGTTTGACGGAGGAAGAAATATCGGCTGGTAAGAAAAGTTATCTAAAAATTGATAACAATAATGCGAGCCTGCATTTGACAGAAGATTTTAAAATTGAGTACGTTCATAACGTTACTGAAACTGTTGCTAATCCTCAAACAGGTCAGCCGCAAACGGTGGTGGTGCGGCAGCAATCGGGCTTCTGGGCTCCGTTTGCTGGGGCCGTGGCAGGTCAGGCGATCGGCAGTTTGTTATTTACACCGCGATATTACGTGCCGCCACTCTATCAGCCTGGGGTAATTATGAACGGATATGGCGGGTACGGCAATACTTACGGCCAAGCTGTCTCGCAATATCAAACTCGCTACCAAGCCCCGCCTGCTGCTGTGAGCAACCGTCAAGTTTTAAGGACGACGGGCCGCTTGCGATCGCCCACATCGAATGCGCCAGTAAGACGGCAAGCACCGTCGAATGCCAATCGATCGACCGGTTCGGGTTACGGCGGCAGCACTTTGAAACGATCGCAGCAGCCGCGTCAAAATGAATACAAGCGCCAGCCGAGTTTTGGTAGCGGCGGGGCGTCTCGCAGGCCTAGTCGCAGTGGCTCTTCCCGCAGCAGAGGGCGCTAATTAGAAGATTGCTAAAATCAGCAACGCCCGATCGATAAAAGTGGATTCGATCGCTCTTCTGTATACCACGCCGCCGCAGTTATTGACGGTGAGAATTTGGGAATAGTTGAGCGATCGATTTGTGTATTTACCAGACCCAAAAAATATGTGATTTAATTGCTACATTGATATGTGGTGACAATATGTCTTCTTCACAACCCCCATCAGGGGAAAGAAACCCTCTAGGATTCGACGAATTGATTGCCATCTTGGTTGCTTTCGGCACGATGGGAACAATTTTCTTTTGGGCCACCAGCAAGAATCCCAATCAATTCGGCATGAGAAATTGGCAATTTCCAGCCGTTTTTTCAGCGCCTGCTGTCACACCCGGAAACTCGACAATCTTAACACCCCTGCCGAGTTCGGATGTGCGATCGCCCGCGCCTGCGCCCGCTACAAAGCTGATTCCCTCGCAACCTAATGCCGCACCGATTGCGCCGATTGTACCGATTGTACCGATTGTACCGATTGCGCCTGTTGCGCCTTTAGGGCCGATTTTACCGGCAATTCCTCCCCAGGGGGCGATCGTGGTTCCCCAAACGCCTATTGCGCGCGAGACTCCCCCTGCAATCATTACCAAACCGAAAGCCCCTAAACCAAAAGTCGGGCCGGTTACATTCTCCGATATGCCTGACAAATATTGGGCGCGTCCATTTATTGTCGCTTTGGTCGATCGCAAAATCTTTACTGATTTCACAGACAACAAGTTTCGTCCCGATGAACCAATGACGCGAGCCGAACTAGCCCGCTTAATTGAGCGAATGTCCGACAAAAAAGAGACCCGAAAACCGATTAATTTTGAAGACGTGAAAGACAAGAACCCTGCCGCTAGCGCGATCGATGGCAGCGTTCAAAAAGGATTTCTTAAAGGATATCCAAACAATGAGTTCCGTCCCACAAAAGACGTTCCCCGTGTCGAAGTCATAGTAGCATTAGCTAGCGGTTTAAACCTGAAAAAAGAAGGGAATCCCACCAAGATTTTACAAGTTTATACAGACAGACAAAAAGTGCCGAAATGGGCAGTTGACAAAGTAGCAGCAGCAACAAAAGCTGGCATTGTTGTCAACCACCCCAAGCCCACACTTTTGCAGCCCAACAAAACAGCAACTCGCGCGGAAGTAGCAGCCATGATTTACCAATCTATGGCAAAAAAAGGTAAAGTACCTGCTAAACCTTCTAAGTATGTGATCGAGCAGGTCAAGTCGTCCAAATAATATTTTTGGGACAGCTCCGGCTCGGCGCTCCAGAATAAGATTTAATCTAGCTAGTTTGCAGTAAGAAATTTAGTTTTTTCTCCAGCATTTTCTGAGGATTTAATTCCTGACTGCGAACCAGCTAAATTAATCTTGAAACACCATAATGCTGCCCGAATAGCAAGCTACCCAAACCTGATGAGTTTCCGGATCGTAAGTAATTCCGATCGGACTTGAATTAACATTTACTGTTTGCAAAACTTTCATGTCGCTCGTTCTAACTTTGCTAACAGTATTCGAGAAATAGTTAACCACGTAAATCAGTTGACCGTCATCCGAAATCGCCATGCTGCGAGGTGCATTTCCAGTCCTCACTTTTTGAGCCACTTCACCCGTTTTTAGGTCAATCTTTGCCACATTTCCTTCACCGTTTAACGTGGCATAAAGATAATTTCCCTTCGGATCTATTGTCAGATGACGCGGCGCATTGCCAATATTTCTCAGCCATTCTACCGAAAAATTTATCAAATTTACTTTCGCAATATCCGAAGAACCCATGACGGCTATATAGGCATTCTTTGAGTCAGGACTTACCGCAATTCCCCGAGGATATGCACCTAGTTTTACCCGCTCGATTTCGAGATTTTTATTTATATCAACTACGCTCAAATCCCAACTGCACCAATTGCTGGCGAGGGCGAAGCGATTGTCTGGTGAAACAGCATTGAATTTGGGAACAGCACCCACAGGAATTACGTTTTCTATTTTTAACGTTTTGGTATTGATGCGGTAGAGGAAACTTTGGTCGTGTTTGGCCGATGGAGTACATCTATCACTCCCCGGATTGTCGAACCCCGTACCGTACATTTGGTAGTTGGATACGTAGGCATATTTACCGTCTGTTGAAAAAGCAGCTTCTACGGGAGCACCTCGATAATTACCTTTGAATTTAGCAAATCCGAACTTGGACAAGTTTATTGTATCGGGAATAGTCTTGACTAATTTAAAGTTCCTGTCGTAAACTGTGATTGTGTGGCTGTACATCATGTTTTGAGCAAAAAACAATCCCGATCCTGAATAAACTATTGATTTCGGCGATATTTTGCCGTAAATAGTTTTTTTCAATGTCATGTTGCGGGTAATCTTTTCTGGATGTTTTACCTGCTTTTCGGGTTGAAATTCAGGTGTTTCTGCTTCGGATTGTGGCGCGGGAGTTTCTGTTTTAAATGGTGGTAAAAATGGTTCTTGAAAAAAAGGTTTTTTCGGCTGGCTTTTAGCTGTATCTTCGAGTTTGTTGGTGTTTTCTGTGGTGCTAGGCGATGGGGAATATTGATTTTCTTGGGGATAGCTACGCCGATCGTACTTTGACTGCGTTTCGTCAGCGGGTTGATTGTCAGCTAGAGTGCTTTCCGGTTTAACGTTAAGTGCTGACAAGGTTTGAGGGCCGACAATTCCGTCAATTTTCAGGTTGTTGTCTGCTTGGAACTTTTTCACAGCAGCTTGGGTTATGGAGCCGTAAAATCCTGTGGGTTTCTGGCTAAAATATCCTGCGTCTTGTAGTGTTTTCTGGAGTTCGGCAACTTCGGGGCCTGAATCGCCTTTTTTGATGGCCAGGGTGGGGTTGACTATATTTAAAATTGTCAGAGCGATCGTAAAGAAAAGTAAAGGAGGAAAGGCTAAATTTAGGTGTTTTGTCGAATTGGGCGATCGAGTTTGAGGCGCAGGCGTTTCCCAAGTTTCAGCTAAATGCAGGTAAGCTAATCCGTCCATAGTTTTTACCAGGTATTTTGGATGCTATAGCAATCCTAAATGATTTATGGTACTACTCGCGATCGGGTTCTGCCTGGGAACCAGTTATAAATTAGTCCTAGACGCGCGAGTGGTGAGAAACCGGGTTGTATTGCGAAAATACTGCATCTAGACCTTTAATCTCGATTTAAACCCGGTTTCTGTGGTATTAATGCGTAATTCCTGATAATTAAACCTAGGATAAAATCTCCGAGCAGTGTTTAATTGTGTAAGCAAGATAGGAGCGACAATGTTGAGCGAGGAAGAAAAAACAGCAGAATCGGCGCTAACAAAAAACCGCCAGACGGTGCTGTGGAAAGGTGATGGCGGACTTTGCCAGCGGGCTTGGGTAGAAATTGATTTGGCAGCTTTAACTCACAATGTAAAACAGCTTAAAAATCTGTTATCTCCCCAAACTGAATTGATGGCAGTTGTGAAGGCGGATGCTTACGGGCACGGTGCTGTTGCAGTCAGTCAAACAGTATTGCAAGCTGGTGCTAGTTGGCTTGGTGTGGCGACGATTCCCGAAGGCATAGAATTGCGAGAAGCTGGGATAGAAGCGCCGATTTTGCTGTTGGGGGCAACTCATACAGCGGCGCAGGTAAGGGCGATCGCCCAATGGCACTTGCAGCCCACTATTTGTACTGCCAAACAAGCCCTAATTTTTTCCGAAGTTCTCGCTACTCTCGATCGCTCTTTGCCCGTTCACGCTAAGTTAGATACGGGAATGTCTCGCTTGGGTACGCCCGCGTCGGAAGCAACAGAATTTGTGCAATTAGTCAAGCGGTTGCCCAATTTAAAATTAGCTAGCATTTACTCTCACTTGGCGACAGCCGACAGTCCCGATCCCGCTGTTATGACTGTTCAGCACGATCGGTTCAAACGGGCGATCGAGCAAATTCAAACAGCAGGAATTAACCCCCCCCGCCTGCACTTGGCAAACTCGGCGGCGGCCCTGGCAAACCCCGATTTACACTACGATTTAGTGCGAGTCGGTTTGGCTACCTACGGTATTTATCCAGCTCCTCACTTGCAGTCGATCGCTTCTTTGCAGCCGGCAATGCAGGTAAAAGCCCGGATTACTCAAGTGAAAACAATTGCAGCAGGCACCGGTGTCAGTTATGGCTATCAATTTATCGCCTCGCAGCAGACACAGATTGCCGTAGTTGGCATCGGCTATGCAGATGGGATTCCGCGCAATCTTTCTAATAAAATTCAGGTTTTAGTCAGGGGCAAATTTGTGCCGCAAATCGGAGCAGTGACGATGGATCAATTAATGCTGGATGTCTCGGCAATTCCCGATTTAGAAGTCGGCGAAGTGGTGACGCTGTTGGGCAAAGATGGGGAAAATGAAATTACTGCAGACGGTTGGGCAGAAATTTTAGGAACTATTTCCTGGGAAATTCTCTGCGGTTTTAAACACCGATTGCCCCGCGTAGCAGTGATTAGTCAGTAGTCAGTAGTCAGTAGTTATTGGTTGTTTGTTATTGGGCTGGAATACCCAATCCCTCCGCTTCGCGCTCGCCCAATCCCTCCGCTTCGCTCCGCCCAATCCCTCCGCTTCGCTCAATTACCAATTACTAATTCCCAATTACCAATTAACATGACAGTTATTCAGACGTTTTTACCAATAGCCCAAACCTTGTATTCCCAGCTAAATGCAGAAAGAACACAAGCCTTGGAAGTAGCCCAAGAATTCTCGAAAAAGTTCGTAGAATTGGGGTTTAAAGTTGTACCTCAAGTGCTGTGGGCGATCGGCATTTTGTTAATTACGCGATTTGCGATCGATGTGGCGGGGCGCGTGACTCGCCGAACTCTGAGTCGCACCGAGCCCACGCTGCGGAAATTCTTAGTTCAAGCTGCAGAAATTACGATTTTGATTGTCGGAGTAGTCGCAGCTTTGAGTCAGTTGGGAATTCAAACTACCAGTGTGGTGGCGGTGGTTGGTGCGGCGGGTTTGGCGATTGGCTTGGCGTGGCAAAATACTTTGTCGCACTTTGCTGCTGGGGTAATGTTGATTAGTTTGCGGCCTTTTGAAGTGGGAGATGCAATCGAAGCTACTGATGTGAAGGGAGTTGTCGATAGCATCGGGATTTTTTCAACTACTGTTGTGACGGACGATCGCATAAAAATTATTGTCCCTAACAACCAGCTATTTAACGGTACACTGAAAAATACCACGGCAATGGGAACGAGGCGAGTAGACTTAAAAATTGATATTGGCGATCGGCCGATCCGTCCAATGATGGCTGAGTTATTAGAAATTGCCCACTCTCACCCCCTAGTGTTGGAAAATCCGCCCCCGACTTGTTTAGTAGCCGAGATTACTCCAGATACAACTATTTTATCTCTCCGGCCTTGGTGCGCGTCGGTGGCCTACGAACAAGTGCGATCGCAAGTTCAAGAACACGTCAAAGAAGCAATGAATGCCCACAAAAATCAAGCACAATAGATATCAATCCAAAATCTAAAATCCCAAATCCAAAATCTAAAATGAGCAACTGGTATCCGCAGCAAATTTTGCAAGAACCCGGTGTCAGGATGTCCGCCACCGAAAGACAAACAATTCTCAGCAAATTTCCGCCTCCCGACGAAAACAATCAAATTTATGCCGACGCAATTTTTGAAGGCGGAGGCGTGCGTGGAGTTGCGTTTTTAGGGGCGCTCAGATGCTGCAGCGATTTGGGCATCCGCTGGCGAAAATTGGCAGGCACTTCTGCCGGTGCAATTACGGCTGCAGTATTGGCAACAGACTTGTCAATCGATGACTTAGAAGAACTGTTGGGACAGCTAGATTACAACATATTTTTAACTCAAAAAAATAGTCCTCTAATATTAAATGGCGACCCCGCAGACGACCTGCAATCTCCAGCTTGGACGCTACTTTTCCTAACAATTAGCCGCCAGATGGGTGAATATTCTTCGCAGCCTTTCCGGCAGTGGTTGGAAGCAACACTTGCTAAAGGTCACTTGCACACTTTTGCTGATGTCAAACAACTGGTAAAAGACCGGGAATTAAAAGTAGTAATATCTAACCTCAGTCGCGGTGAAATGTTGGTAATTCCCGATGATTTAAACCGACGGGAATCGGCGGATTCCGACGCTTTGTACGAGGAGTTGCAGCTCAAAAGCGCTGAAGATTTTAGCGTGGCTGAAGCGGTGCGGCTGTCGATGAGTATTCCCCTATTTTTTGAGCCGGGAAAACTCGGAAACGACTTAATTGTCGATGGGGGAATTCTGAGCAATTTTCCGCTGTGGATTTATGACACGCAATCGGGTTCGACTCCGGTTGCACCGCGCTGGTTTACCTTTGGGTTTCGGTTGGTTGATACTGGCCTGGAAAATCAAATTAAGATTAAAAATCCGGTGTCGATGCTGTCGGCGATGTTCACAACGATGATGAAAGCAAGAGACCGCTATCACCAGCGGGAGATGGATAAAGGTAGGGTGATTAATATTGATGTGACTGAAGCTCAGGTGACGACGACGGATTTTCAACTTGATGCCGATCGCAAGGCTAATCTGTACCGGTTGGGCTATTTGTATACTAAGAGGTTCTTTTTGAGTTCCAATTTTAGTTGGGAAAAGCACTTGAAGGCTAGGGGCTTTGGCGAGTAGGCATTGGGAATGGGCCCGCGCAGGGCATTGGGCATCGGCCCGCGCAGGGCATTGGCCCGCGCAGGGCATTGGGCATCGGGGATTGGGAATAGTTGATTTTTCTTTCTTCTTCCTTCTGACTTCAATATTTGAGTCAAGCTCAATAATTCATCTGTGTATCCGTGTCAAAATCCCTGTTGTACCCTTCTTCCTTCGAGACAGAGTAAGGGATTGAGGAATCTTTAAATTAGGGGTTGGCAAAAAGAAGATGTGTGTGCTATAGTTAGTTACCGTCATCTTGGAGAGGTGGCTGAGTGGTCGAAAGCGGCAGATTGCTAATCTGTTAAGGGTGTTAACATCCTTCGAGGGTTCAAATCCCTCCCTCTCCGTTCTAGAACTTGTAAGAAAAAATTATTGTTAATCAAATTTTTGGACGGGCTTTGAGCATCGTCCAAATTATTTTTGCAATTCAAGTCTAGTCGCAATAATCAGCTACTAAATCTAATTAAGTACCTTCATCGCTTCGACAAATTGCCGCGATATAAATGGCAAAATTTCTTCATTCTTGCTATTCTCTTTACCCTCGGTAAATACAACTAACAAATACGGCCGCAAACCGGGTATTTCAATATAAGCAGCATCGTGGCGAACTTGACTTGTCAGCCCTGCTTTTGACCACAATTTTGCATCTTCTGGCAATCCGCCGCCTAAAAAACCTGTAACTTGATTTTCGGGATCTGCCTCTAATTCTGCTGGTGCTAAACTGCGTTTCATTAAGCCCATCATTGCTTGCGATGCTTTGGCAGAAACAGCTACGCCGCCTATTATACTGTGCAGCAAACGCGCCGCTGCATTGGTGGTCAGCATATTTCTATTTTCCATTAATTCTCCCAGAAATGCTCGCTCGCGACCGTAGGGCCCATCGCACCAGGTTTTTTGATTGGCGTTAATATTTTGTAATTCCGGCCAATCTAATGATTGAAAGTAACGGTTGACGATGTTTCGCTGCTGTTTCCAAGTTTCAAAGGGGCTTGGTGATAATTCTGGGCCGCTGGTGGTGCCGGTGAGGGCATCTACTACTAAACCGGTGGCGTCGTTGCTGGAATCAACTATCATATCTCGGACGGCGCGTTCTAATTCTGGCGATGTTTGAATCATGCCTTTTTGGGCCCATTCCCAGATGGCAACGAGGTAGAATAATTTGATGATGCTGGCGGGATAAATTCGTTCGGATGCTCGGTTGCTAAAACCTCGCGGTTGATATTTCCAAAATTCTGGTGCGCTGAGGGCGCCGCCCGTGTTGACTCGCACTGGCGGATCGTAGACTATCCAGGTAATGGCTGTGCGATCGCCCGTCAATCCTGTAAATTCTGACAATGCAGAGTCTATAATGCTACTGCCGAGGGTTTCTAATTGTTCGTCTTTGTGGAAAAATGTCATGGTTTATGGCGGACGGTTAACGGTTAACGGCGGTTTGCTAATGGCCATAAATCGTTGGATGCGAACAATTAACAGCAAATAATTAGCAATTAGCAATGGTCAATTCTCAATTATCTGATGTTGTGGAGTACCGGGTGCGATCGCACATAAATATTTACGATTCCCCAAAGTGCGATCGTTTGGCAACTCAAGCATCGCAGGGCCGACATTTGCGCGCCCTCAACCAAAGTCGGAGCGAGGTAAACTTCGATACAAACGCTGTGATGGTACGGCTGTGCGAAGACGATTATCCCGGATGGTTGGATCTTCGAGATATTGACTTGCTCGAAGTCACAGAAACAGTGTATCATCCTTTGGTGCTTTCAGAGTTTCAAATCAGGGAAAAATTGCCCGTTGCAATTACTTTTGCTCGTGCAGCCATGAACCAATCTAATTATTATCTTTGGGGCGGTACAGTCGGGCCAAATTATGATTGTTCGGGATTGATGCAAGCTGCTTTTGTGGCTGCAGGCATTTGGTTGCCTAGGGATGCTTATCAACAGGAAGCTTTTACTAAACCTATTAGTATTGGTGCTGTAGAACCGGGAAATTTAGTATTTTTTGGAACGCCAGAAAAAGCCACTCATGTAGGATTGTGTCTCGGAGATCGTCGCTACATTCACAGTTCGGGACAAGCACAAGGTCGCAACGGTATCGGTATCGATGTTTTGTCGGAGGATGGGGATGAAGTCAGTCAATTTTATTACCATCAGTTGCGGGGATATGGTAAAGTGGTCGCCAGTTATCAACCTAGTTAGTTTATTTGGCGATCGCACTACGAACAAAGAAACCGGGTTTTTACCGAGATTGAGGGTGGGAACAAATGATTTTCGTAAAAAACCCGGTTTCTGGCCACCACGCCTAAGTTCTGTAGTTCTTAATTAATGACTAATGACTAATGACCAATGACTAATGACTAATGACTAATGACCAATGACTAATGACTAATGACTAATGACCAATGACTAATGATTACTGATATTATCGAATAAAAAAATGGACGCTGCATTATTTTTGGAAAAATTGGCTGCACAACAGGCTGGCGCTGAGGTTGTTCTCGACGTTTCGGTAGTAGTGCCGGTGTACAATGAGGTGGAAAGTTTGCCTCATTTGATTGAGGCGATCGCCTCTGCTATTCAACCATCAGGACTCAGCTATCAAATTATTTGTGTAGATGACGGTTCTAAGGACGGTTCTGCTGAACTTCTCAAACAATTGGCCGGTAGTCGCGATGACCTTTGTGCTGTGCTTTTGCGCCGCAATTACGGGCAAACTGCTGCGATGTCAGCAGGTTTCGATCGCGCGACAGGTCGTGCTATTGTTACCCTAGACGGCGATTTGCAAAATGATCCGGCTGATATTCCGCTATTGTTGGCAAAGTTAAATGAAGGCTACGATTTAGTTAGCGGCTGGCGCAAAAATCGGCAGGACAATACTATCAGCAGGTTAATTCCTTCTAAAATTGCTAACTGGCTGATTGGTCGGGTTACAGGCGTAACTTTGCATGACTACGGCTGTTCTTTGAAAGCTTACAAATCTGAGTTAGTCGCCGACTTGAATCTTTACGGGGAATTGCACCGATTTTTGCCGGCTTTGGCGTTTATTGAAGGGGCGAGAATTGCCGAAATGCCGGTGCGCCATCACGCCCGCCGTTTCGGTCAAAGCAAGTACGGAATTTGGCGGACTTTTCGGGTGTTGATGGATTTGTTAACTATTTCTTTTATGAAAAAGTTCCTGACTAGACCGATGCACGTTTTTGGACTTTTGGGACTGAGTTCTATGACGTTGGGAACGGTTTTAGGGATTTATTTGACTTTCGTGAAATTTGGTCTGGGTCAAAGTATTGGTAATCGTCCTTTGCTGATTTTGGCTGTGGTTTTGTTGTTAACTGGCGTGCAGTTATTTTGTTTTGGTTTGCTGGCGGAAGTGATGATGCGGACTTATCACGAGTCCCAGGGAAAACCGATTTATCGGGTGCGCGAGGTTCTTGGTTCTAAGTGAACGATCCTGTTAGTAGATCCCCGACTTCTAGCATTAGCTTTGATGTTGAGTCTGGGAAAGGGTTACAGAAGTTGGGGATCTGGTGTTATATGATTTAACTCATCTACCATATTGAACCGTCTAATCCCAAATGGTAAGGTGCGTCGCCACGCTTGAATCTGAAAGTTTCATTGAGTATCTTCTAGCGACGCACCCTACAGGTTACTATCAACTGTCAACTATCAACTGTCAACTGTCAACTGTCAACTGTCAACTGTCTAACTCATCACTTTTTGAGCTTGGCGGAGAGATGTGATAGTTGCGATCGCGTGTTCGGAGACTGCATCTATTTCTGCTGCGGTATTGAACCGGCCAATTCCAAACCGAATTGAAGCATAAGCTAATTTGTCCGATCGCCCGATCGCTGCTAAAACATGAGATGGAGCAATTTTCGCCGAAGTACAAGCCGAACCCGAAGAAACAGCCGCCGCCGATTGCAAACCCAATATCAACGCTTGACCGTCAACCCCGCCTACACTAATATTAAGATTACCGGGCAATCTCTTAGTAGCGTGACCGTTGAGAAAAACATCGTCCAATTCACTCAAATTTTCCCACAAACGCTG
This sequence comes from Microcoleus sp. CZ3-B2, assembly GCF_036705055.1. NCBI lineage: Bacteria > Bacillati > Cyanobacteriota > Cyanophyceae > Oscillatoriales > Microcoleaceae > Microcoleus > Microcoleus sp. CZ3-B2. The sequence goes on from NZ_JAUBTN010000006.1 coordinate 29,000, forward strand.
GCGCAAATTAATCACTCGTTCTGTTTCCGACTCCATTTCCGCAACGGCTAATTCTACTGCTTTGGCGAATCCGACTATTTGCGGTGGGTAGAGAGTTCCCGATCGCATTCCCCGTTCGTGGCCTCCTCCGTGCATTTGCGGCGCTAACTGCACTCTCGGTTTGTTGCGGCGGACGTAGAGGGCACCAATGCCTTTTGGCCCGTAGATTTTGTGCGCCGTCAATGACATTAAATCAATGTTCATCTCCTGTACGTCTAGAGGAATTTTGCCGATCGCCTGTGCCGCATCCGTGTGAAACAGAATGTCATTTCCCCGACAAATTGCAGCAATTTCGGCGATCGGTTGAATCACCCCAATTTCGTTATTAGCCGTCATCACTGAAACTAAAATTGTCTCGGCCCGAATCGCCTTGATCAAATCGCCAATATCAATCAATCCGTCACTTTTTACAGGTAAAACAGTAATATCAAACCCCAATTTTTGCAAATACGTACAGGGGTCAAGAATTGCATTATGTTCGGTTTTTACTGTAATAATGTGCTTTCCTTTGCTGAAATAACTTTCGGCGACACCTTTAATCGCTAAATTATTTGCTTCCGTCGCACCGCTAGTAAAAACAATTTCTTCTGGAGAAGCATTGATTGCTTCTGCTATGATTTGCCGCGATTTTTTAACCGCTGCTTCTGCTTCCCAGCCGTAGACGTGGTTGATGCTGGCTGCGTTGCCGAATTGTTCGGTAAAATACGGCAGCATCGCATCAAGTACCCGTTTGTCTACAGGAGTTGTGGCGTGGTTGTCTAGGTAGATAGGACGTGCGGACATAGTGCAGTTTTGGTTGAAAAAAGTGTTAGATTTATTGTAGACGAGCCTTTTGTTCTACCACAAAACTTTATATTTAACAAATATTTGTGAAGATTTATGCGAGCTGACATTCAAGGATTAGAAATTACTGTCGGTGAGCTCAGGCACCTGTGCGGCGCGGGGCCCCATCGCGTATACAGACCGGCGACTGCAACTAATTTTGCCCGCGAAGTTTTAAAAACCGTCGGTTTAATTGTTTTGGTTATAATCAGTTGTTGGTTGCTGGTTGCGATATTTCCTAGGGCTTATTTGTTTTGGTTCGCCCTCCACCTCGCGGCGATCTGCGGTTTAATTTTTGAGGATGCGTGGAAAATTTGGAGCAGCCAAAATAAAGATTTAATCAATTTGTTTGATGATGTCGATCGCTATAATGGTATAATCAAAGCCATCGAAATTAACGATCGCATAGAAGATGCGGGCAATGCGGAAGTCAAAATAGGCGATCGAGCCAAAGTCATTCAAGCCTTGCAGGCCATCAGAGAGGATTTAGTTCGAGCTTTGAAAACTGAAAGAATTCTCAGGGAAAACAAAAAATTTGTCGCAACTAACTCCGAACTGTTTGCCAATAATTTGAGAACTTTGAATGCCTTGCAAATTAGCGATCGAGCCAGCAAACAAGGGCGATTGCTCAACGAAGCTTTGCAGTTAGCTACAGAAGTTCAAGCAGAAATAAAAAAGTTGCAAGATCGAAACACTGCTAATTGAAAAAATGGAAAGATAAGATGGCGATTGAAACCGCGTCTACACTAATTCCATGCCAAGCGGAATGAAGAGAATAACGTAATTTTAAAAGCAGACGGCGGTTGAAACCGCCAGAAAGTCAAACTAATTCCATGCCAAGCGGAATGAAGAGAATAACGTAATTTTAACCAAATACGGTTCAGTTAAAAAGCTAATTTCTCCCCGCACAAATCAGTTAATTTATAACTATCATAATCTCGGAGGTGCGATCGCCGACCATCGCGAAAACTAACACTAAGAAATCTCTTCTAACACCAGCGTTAACCCAACCTTATTAAATTTTAACCGCCCCTTCTTCAACCCGCTCTTTAATGGCTGTAAGGTAAGTATAAACCGGGTTTCAACCGCCCGGTATTATTCAACACATCTTAAAATTCATGAATAATGAGAATTGTTAAGAAATATCCTAATTGTAAATTTTTGGCTGTTAAGTAACAGGTAAGGATATCTTGGAAAGGTGACGTTAACAACAAGGTCAGTATGTCTTCTAGCCAACCCAAGATTATAGTTCTCGACGACGATCCAACAGGTTCGCAAACCGTGCACAGTTGCTTGCTGCTGACACGTTGGGACGAAGATACCCTGCGTTTGGGGCTGCGGGACAAGTCCCCGATTTTTTTTATACTGACAAATACTCGATCGCTAACTCCCGAAAAAGCAGCCTCCGTCACCCGCGAAGTGTGCCAAAATCTCAAAAGGGCGATCGCCAGCGAAAAAATCGAAGACTTTCTAATAGTTAGCCGTTCTGATTCTACCCTGCGCGGTCACTATCCCATCGAAACCGACGCGATCGCCGAAGAACTAGGCCCCTTCGACGCACATTTTCTAATTCCCGCCTTTTTTGAAGGAGGCAGAATTACCCGCAACAGCGTACACTACCTCATGGTTAACAGCGTTGCAACCCCTGTTCACAAAACCGAATTTGCCAAAGATTCAGTCTTCGGCTACAGTCACAGTTACCTGCCAGACTACGTAGAAGAAAAAACCAAAGGTCGCATCAAAGCTGATACAGTCGATCGCATTTTACTCGCAGATATACGCTACGGAAGTTTAGATCGACTGATGGACATGACAGACAACCAATGTGCAGTTGTTGACGGCGAAAGTCAAGGCGATTTAAACACATTTGCCAAACACATTCTCGATGCAGCCAGTCAAGGCAAAAAGTTTTTATTCCGCAGCGCGGCCAGTATTTTAACATCCTTAGCTGACATCGGCCACCAGCCCGTAGCAGCCGACGAAATGGCAAAATACGTGAGGGATGGCAAACCGGGTGCAGTAATAGTTGGTTCCCACGTTAAGAAAACTACTGAACAATTGGAGCGGTTGTTAAAAGAACCCAATATAGTTAGCATTGAAATAGATGTATCTCACTTGTTAGAAGATTCACCCGAGTCTCGCACCCAAATGCTCGATGAAATTCTCGAAAAAGCCCGGACTGCTAATGCCGATGGTAAAACGCCTGTAATTTATACCAGCCGCAAGGAACTCGAATTTGACAATGCGGAAATCAGGTTAAAATTTGGAGAGGCGGTTTCTGCTTTATTGATGGATGTGGTGCGGGGACTGCCTGCCGATATCGGGTTTTTGATTAGCAAGGGCGGCATTACTTCTAATGATGTTTTGAGTACAGGTTTGTCGCTCAAAAGTGTCAGGCAAATCGGTCAAATTATCGCAGGTTGTTCGGTGGTGAAAACAGCAGCCGACCATCCTCTGTTTCCCAATTTACCCGTGGTTTTATTTCCGGGAAATGTGGGGGATAGCCATGCTTTGGCTACGGTTTACAAGCGGCTGAGCAAGTAACCAGCAGACAAATCTAAAAAAACAGAACACCCAGAACCCCGACTTCTCTAAGAAGTCGGGGTTCTAACATCGATACCAAGCTGGAGGCTTCTATTATTTTTATGACCTCAAGCCCGGTAAATATCATCTTGGACTTAGATACCTCATTGGCGCACAAAGAGCAACTAACATCAAAGAACAGGTATTAGAAAAAGTCTGGACTGGTTGGATAGCGATGCCTTTTGTGGACTTACACCTAGTAAATTGATGAACATACGAAACTTTATTGATAAATTATATATTGTAGTGTAAGATACTTTTTTTGGAGGCGATCGAAGTTTAGTATTTTTAATTGTTTCATCATAAAAATATCACGTAAAAAATCAGTATTTTTACGGTTAAAACATTTATGAATTAGTCCTAATATATAACCAAGTAATTGATGAGTCACTTTGTGAAAGCAAAGCTAATTGATGTGATTAAGCATTTTGCCTTGTTTTTATTGGCTTTAATCATTTCGGGTGTAATGGCACTGAGCCATGTGTCCGCAGGAGCGACAGCGCCCTCTGATATAGGAATAACCAGGGTGACTGAGTTGAAATCCGCTGAAATTGATGGCATCCGCTTTGAAAGCATAATGCCAGAGCCTGTATTGACCCTTTCCAAAAAACAACCTGACACTTCCGGTGTAATTGCGCTCGGCCATGTACCCAGATTGTTAGCTGGGGCTGTTGATGCGGAACTGGGGAGGGCAACTGAATTGACATCCTTTGAATCAACACATAGCAATATCGATAGCAATGCAGTTGAAAGAAATGGTATTCGGTTGGAAATTTTAGTACCAGACAGGGTATGGCGTATACCTGAAAAACAAGATGCTACTACTCCTGTTCGGATCGGTTTTCAAATTACAAACAACACACCTTACCCCATTCGCTTTCCTCCACTCGATCCCCTGCTGGTATTTCCACTAGCAATAGTAGATGCTGATGGTAATTTATTACGAAGTTCTGGGGGTAGAGGTATGCTTCTCAAGTCTCCGCAACTGGCTTGTCCCTTAGTTCAACCGCGAGAAAATCTAACCTTTTTCTTGAAAGCGGAACTTTTCTGGCAGAACAATCAGCTTCTATTTGGAGGCAATGATGGATTGGGTGGCGGATGGACTTTCGATATTGGGCCTGGTAACTATCAAATTAGGTTGAAATACATCAATCCTAGGTCAGTATTATTCTGTGATGACCCACACATGACTGAATACAAATTAACACGAGGGATTTGGACAGGTCAAATAGTCACACCCTTTGTGAAGTTTCGCATCGTCCAATCTGAATCCAAATAAAACTTAAGTGGCAATTTTTACTCGATTTCAGGTCAAGACTGTTATTTCCTAGTACATACAAAGGAGTTGTCAGCAATGAGACTATCCCAACACTGGACAATTTTATTAAGTTCACCCTTGCTGATTTTACTCACAGGTAGAGCCAGTTTCGCGTTTTCTTTCACAATGCCATCTCAACAACCAAACCCGATATGCACTCCTACCTCGCCTTACTGTTCCTCAATATCTCAGACAAAGCCTGGTGTTGGTACTTTGACTGTCTCTACTACCTCAGTCTCTGTACTCCCACTAGGTGGCACAAATGATTTTTTTAACCTTCTCACATCATCTGTTTGGGCCCAAAATGGTTGGACTTTTAACAAGGCGCAACCTGTAGAATCTTTAACAGGTAGGTTTGATATTGGGGTTTATGCTCCCTCTATTTTTCTTACTACCCCAGAAAGAATTGGAGCTGAAATACAAGTTCTTTATAACCCTGGTGTCGGAGATCCAGTAGGAAGTAACGTCCATTTTATCCAACGGGTAGTTAACAATCATGCTAATACCATTACCCTGCAGGGAGCCATCCAGCAACCGCCGGGAACTCCTGACGATAAAATTGATACAGTCCTAGAGCAAACTCAACTAGGTTTTATCGACCCTCGAAATCCCCAAAAACCAACATTTAACCCTTTTTACGACACCTATGGTCAGGTGGTAAGGTATCCAAATCAAACAATTCTTTTTGTAGATATTGTAGCTCGAGAATATATCTATTATAACAACAAAAACTGGAGCGCAGAACTTTATCTTGCTGAGGTCAAAGATCCCATTAATAACCCAAATGAAGTGACAATATATAATGGGATATCATGGGTTGGGAAAGCATATTCACTCCTCCTAAAACCTCTAAAAAGTTTTCCGACAGCCTCGCCTCCGGTTTGGAAGTAGACCGTTTTAACCTCTCTGACCTTACTCCTGGTTCCAAATATAGAGCCTGGACAAACAACGACCTCCCCTCCAACCGCTGCAACCCAAACACATTCTTAAGCACTGACAATGACTCAGGTTTTCAGCTAGGATTTAACGACGACAGTAGCCCTGTAGGAAATGGCTTTGCCTCCGCACTAACTGGTACTGTGGGCAGTAGTGGCAATATCAACCTCAATGTCAGTGCTGCTGGTGGAGGTGCTCGCGGACAAGACAGAGGCAATTACGAGCTGTTTGTTGATGTTTACGACCCGCAAGAATCGCCCGATTTTAGCTCTGCAGCTAGCGGCGGTGGCGGCTTTGGAAAAGAAATGCGCGGCCTCACTCAACAAAACCCCATCCTTCCCAATTCTCTCCAAAATGGCTGGCAAGTCTTCAACAAAGTTCCCGGCTGCCGCTGGTTTGACCCTCCCACTACTTACGGCTTTGAATTCCAATCTCTGGAAGACACTTTATTTACTGAAATTCTTGATTTCCCTGTGGGCGATGACCAGGAATTTACTGTTGCAGTGGGAGACTCGATTCTCGGTAATTTCAGTCCGGGAGATAAATTAGACTTTATTTCTTTGTTGGGTTATCCAGTAGATAATTTTAGAATCACTGGGATTGATTCATTATTTGGCCCGACAGCAGAAACAGCATTTCCAATTCAATTAGCTTTTAAGGAAAGGGAAGGAAGTTTCAAGATGCGGCAAATTTCTCGGCCAATTGATGCGGAAGCTGTACCGGAACCGGGGAGTATTTTGGCGGCTAAGGGAATGCTGCTGTGGTTTGCTGCGATGCGCTATATTTTGCGGAAAAAGCGACAGGCTGGATAATTTTTACAGGGCCTAATATCCCGACCGGGGCGGGTTTTTGAGATTGGAGATTGTTGGCAGATATTGTTGGTGAACCCGCCCCTACAGGAATCACTATCGAATGAACTGAAGATTCTGCGATTGCTCTCTCGTCGCGCACTGACACAAAGCTCGCAATTACACAACTACATTTATTTTTATTACCTCAAGCCCGGTACATATCATCTTGGACTTATATACCACGTTTCCGCACAAAGAGCAACTAACATCAAAGAACAGGTATTAGAAAAAGTCTGGACTGGTTGGATAGCGATGCCTTTTGTGGACTTACACTTGGTAAGTTGATGAACATACGAAACTTTATTGATAAATTATATATTGTAGTGTAAGATACTTTTTTTTGCAGGCGATCGAAGTTTAGTATTTTTAATTGTAGCAGCAAAAAAATATCACGTAAAAAATCAGTATTTTTACGGTTAAAATATTTATGAATTAGTCCTAATATATAACCAAGTAGTTGATGAGTCACTTTAAGAAAGCAAAGCTGATTGATGTGATGAAGCATTTGGGCTTATTTTTATTGGCTTTAATCCTTTCGGGTGTAATGGCACTGAGCCATAGGTCCGCAGGAGCGACAACGCCCTCTGATAGTAGTATTAAGCTTGAAACTCTAGTCCCGGAAAGAGTATTGACAATTCCCCAAAATGAACCTAGTAATTATACTCCTATACAATTTGGAGTTCGTATTACTAACAATACCCTAACAGCCTTTCGCGTTTCTTTGGATTCTTTGACACCTGAATTTATGGCGGTGGATGGTGAAAATTTTTATGCAGGTAAAATTCAAGTTAGTCTGGTATTTCGGACTGAATCAGATTTTCCATTAGTTAGAGCGGGAGAAAGCCTTAACCTTTTCTGGGAGGGGAAATTTTATTGGGGCGCTCAAAATATTTACCTTCAAATACCTGACAAATATAGTAATCTCTGGTTTTTTAGAGGATTCAAACCGGGTATTTCTAAGGTTCGGTTTACCTACACCAATGCTGAGGCCCAGAGATGGTATCGGGATCGTGAAAAGGCAGAACGCAAGCAATTGATGGGAGTGTTGACAGGTAATTTATCTAGTCCGTGGACACAGTTTAGCTTTGTACTACCCTAACCTATTTTGCTTAATAATTGCCGCAATCGCATCACAAATAAAATTTTTCTTTTTTTTTAATATGTGGAGGATTTATAAAAATGCAATTTCTACTTCTACCTAAAGTTTGGTTCGCATCAATGGTTCCGATAGCTCTAATTACAGAGCCTGTATTTGCATTCCAGCTTAGAGGTACAACAGCAAGTTCTTCTCAGGAAACCTATGTGACAATTCCCGACACTGGCGACAGCGGTAAAATTACTGTTACAACAAAAGATATCAAAGAAATAAAACGAGGTGGAAGCGATGCACTTCTGGATTTGTTAAGACCTTATCAGCAGCAAGGTTGGAAATTTAAACAAGGTGGTAACTTAGGAGGGGCTTTTAATGTGATTTCTTACTATCCCTGCGCTCCTATAACTCAGTGTGGTAAGGAAATGTCTATTTTTCCTGAACTTGGTATTCCTCCTAGTGGAAAACAAATGGGCCTTGGAGCTAGTATTTGGATAGATTATGAAGCCGACCCGAATGATGAACCAAAATTTGGTCAAACTTATTGGATTCAAAGGGTAAATGTTAATACGGGCGGACAGCCTGTATCTGCTTATGGGATGACAGCTACGTCTTTTAATCTAATCGATAATCTATCCTCTAATACTCCTTTCTATCTAGCGGCTGATTATCTGGGTAGGTTTAATCCTCAAACAAATCTACCATCATACTCTTTTCTAGACGTGCCTTACGTTTTAGGGACAAATTCCAACCCAAGTTATATCTATAATCATGACTGGAATTTTGAACTTTATCTAGCTTATCTCAGACCAAACCAAGAAGTCACAATTTACAACGGAATCTCATGGGGATGGACAAACACATTCACTCGTCCTAAAACCACTAAAAAGTTCTCCGACAGCCTCGCCTCCGGTTTGGAAGTAGACCGTTTTAACCTCTCTGACCTTACTCCTGGTTCCAAATATAGAGCCTGGACAAACAACGACCTCCCCTCCAACCGCTGCAACCCCAACACATTCTTAAGCACTGACAATGACTCAGGTTTTCAGCTAGGATTTGACGACGACAGTAGCCCTGTAGGAAATGGCTTTGCCTCCGCACTAACTGGTACTGTGGGCAGTAGTGGGAATATCAACCTCGATGTCCGTGCTGCTGGTGGAGGTGCTCGCGGTCAAGACACAGGCAATTACGAGCTGTTTGTTGATGTTTACGACCCACAAGAATCGCCAGATTTTAGCGTAGCAACTAGCGGCGGCGGCGGCTTCGGAAAAGAAAAGCGCGGCCTGACACAGCAAAACCCCATCCTGCCCAATTCTCTCCAAAATGGCTGGCAAGTCTTCAACAAAGTTCCCGGCTGCCGCTGGTTTGACCCTCCCACTACTTACGGCTTTGAATTCCAATCTCTGGAAGACACTTTATTTACTGAAATTCTTGATTTCCCTGTGGGCGATGACCAGGAATTTACTGTTGCAGTGGGAGACTCGATTCTCGGTAATTTCAGTCCGGGAGATAAATTAGACTTTATTTCTTTGTTGGGTTATCCAGTAGATAATTTTAGAATCACTGGGATTGATTCATTATTTGGCCCGACAGCAGAAACAGCATTTCCAATTCAATTAGCTTTTAAGGAACGGGAAGGAAGTTTCAAGATGCGGCAAATTCCCAAGCCCATTGATGCGGAAGCTGTACCGGAACCGGGGAGTATTTTGGCGGCTAAGGGAATGCTGTTATGGTTCGCTGGGATGCGCTATATTTTGCGGAAAAAGCGACAGGCTGGTTAAACAGTTGGCAGTTGGCAGTTGGCAGTTGACAGTTGACAGTTGACAGCGAGGTTTTTAAACAGTGACATAACTATCTTTCCGATCGAAATGATGAAACATAGATTCTGCGATCGCGATGCTAGCCCGAACAGTGACACAACTATCTTTCCGATGAAAAATCTTTACACTCTGCTATATGCTTTCAGCCTCATTCTCATCAACCCCTGGGGAGGCAGCCGCGGCGAAATTTGGACGCAACCTAAAGTTTTTGTTGTCCTGCTGATTGTGCTTTCAAATTTATCATTCTTATGGGAAGAAAGGAAACTTTTAACTTTTTCCCGGCAGTGGAAAGTCTGCCTGATTTTGTGGGGAGTTTTTTTGACGGTGGGAGCGATTTCTACCCTAAACAGTCCTTTCCCGGAGCGTTCTTTTTGGGGACAAAACCAAATGGGAGACGGCTGGCTGTACTGGCTGTTAATTTCTATTTTTAGCCTCACCAATAGGCTGCTGTTAAAACTGCATCCAGAATTGTTTCGCTGTCAAATGCGGGGTTTGCTGATAGGAGGTGCGGTTGTAGCTGTTAGCGTTTTTCCGCAAGTTTTCAACTGGCAAATTGATTATACAGCAACGAACGGTCAGTCGATCGCACATGATGTTTTGGCGAGCACGATTTTTCGGGGACAGCAGCCGTTAGCGCAGCCCTCGAAGAGGATCGCACTTTTCTCGCACCGCGGCCACGCAGCTATAGTATTGACTCTGACAGCCGTTATTTGTGCGGTAGCTTGGAAGTGGAAATTAATTAGCGATCGCACTTCCACTCTCGCTTTATTTCTCATTCTCCCCGCTTTGCTCTTTACCAACACTCGCACAGCCATTTTATCTTTAATTATATCACTATCTTACTTGTTGGGACGGCAATATTACAAACAATTAATTCCAGCTATTGCGATCGGCTTAGTGGCAATTAGTGTGATGACTTTTACGCTAACCTCTGGACTGGAATCGAGTATCTGTTGCACAAGTAATGTCCAGCCGATCGCCCTTGTGGGAAATTGCTGTGCGCGGGATTCAAAAACGACCTCTCTTTGGCTGGGGTTTTAACGGATTTGGCATCGCATATCCTTTCGTCGCCAATCCCAATAAGGTTCCTGAAATTGTGAACTTAGGTCAGTTTTCTTATGATTATATGGCCCCAAACGGACGGGTTCGCACTGAAAAAATACCGAGTTATAAAGCTCACAATTGGATTTTAGATACTGCTATTTCTACAGGCATTCTGGGACTAATCGCTGCTGTTGCTTTGTGGGGATATTGCTTGAAATGCGCGATCGTGTCGCTAAATACCGATTTATCAGCAGTGGCGATCGGCTATTTAACTTTCATTCTGCCTTGGTTTGAGTGCGCTCAATACGCGCAGGTGCTTTGGTTAGCGCTAGATGGCTCCGAATCGAGTTTTCCTAGTCCAAAACTCTCAATCCTGCAATAATAGTCGGCTTTTCTCTTGCACCCACCGCTAACAAATGATATTATTATAAGTCTGCCTGCAATTAAAACCTCAGCCAAAAATTAAAAATTGTACCCGTAACAAAAACTCTTAAAAAAATTAGATTGCCAAAAAAGTCATGCTCGATACTCCACATCTAGGGCTGACCCCCAAGTCCCACTCCTATCGGTAGCGTTTTGATACTTGTATCTGGCTGAGCCGGAAAACTCAGTACAAATTTTTGCCTCGTAATTTTTAGCTCAAAGGATTAACATATAAGGGTGACAGAACATTATCATCCACTAAACTCATTAAAAAGCGGCCGCTGGTTCAAGTTGATCTGTGGGGCGAGCTTTCAACACCTGCCGGCGGTTCGGAATCTCACCTTGGCTTACACCTTAGCAGGCGCTGACTGTATCGATGTCGCGGCAGATCCCGCCGCCGTCGCAGCAGCGAAAGAAGCCCTACAAGTTGCCAGCGAATTACAGGCAAAAACCCCCAACCGCAGGTTTGGGGGCAAAGGGTTGCCCTGGCTGATGGTGAGTTTAAACGATGGGGAAGACCCGCATTTTCGCAAGGCCGAATTCAACCCAGCCGATTGTCCGACGGACTGCTGGCGGCCTTGCGAAAAAATATGTCCGGCCTCGGCAATAGTTTTTCAGGAAGCTGTTGAGGGTTTTTCCGGGGTGATAGACCAGCAATGCTATGGCTGCGGTCGCTGTTTGCCAATTTGTCCGAGCCAATTAATCTACACTCGTTCTTACGTGTCTGCTCCCGCTGCGATCGCACCTTTAATCTTGCAATCCGGTGCGGATGCCCTAGAAATCCACACGCAAATAGGCAGAGAAGTAGATTTTGCGCGACTTTGGTCGAGCATAGCTCCGTGGGTCGATCGACTCAAATTAATAGCAATTAGTTGCCCCGATGGAGACGGTTTGATTGACTATTTGCGGACACTATATCAAATAATTTCCCCCCTTCCTTGTCCCCTAATTTGGCAAACCGACGGTAGGCCAATGAGCGGAGATATCGGAACAGGAACTACTAGAGCCGCAGTAAAACTCGGTCAAAAAGTTTTGGCTGCCCAGTTGCCGGGATTCGTGCAACTTGCAGGAGGCACTAACGATCGCACTGTCAGCAAACTCAGAGCCTCTGGACTGCTTTTGGATGGCGGAAAAAAATTGTCATCTCCCCCCATCCAATACATTGCAGGTGTAGCTTACGGCAGCTATGCCAGGGTTTTGCTGTCGCCAATTTTAGAACAATTAGACACAATGCAGAGCGATCGAGCGTTGGCAGTTCCAGCAGCCAAGCCAGCAGCCGAAGTTCCAACACATCGGTTGAATCAACTCGAAGCCGTCCCAGAACTTCTCTCGGAGGCCGTGAGTTTAGCTCGTTCTCTAGTTTCCCAGATTAAAAGTCATTAGTCATTGGTCATTGGTCATTAGTCATCAGTCATCTTGCCCGCTCGCGAAGTCGAAGCGTGGTCATTAGTTAATCAAAAACAACTGACAGCTAACAACTGTATATCACCATCGCATTTGCGACCTCAGAAACCCGGTTTCTTAGTATATTTCTCGTTCATCCACGCAAAACTCGTAGAAACCCAGTTTCTAACTGCCCGTGCGTAATCCGCGAACTGATGACTAATGACTAATGACTAATGACTAAAAAGTTGAAAACGTCACCGAACACACCGAGGCGAATGCAGATTACAGACGACCTCAACAGATTATTAGAAATCGTGCCAGACGAGATCCGGCAGCCCCTAGAGCAGCACCCGCAGCGCAACAATCTCATTGAGGTTGTAATGGACTTGGGCCGCCGACCAGAAGCTCGTTTTCCATCCTCGGCCGAACATCTTTCCCAAACACCGATTTCCAAAGCAGACCTCAACTATTGCATCGATCGAGTCGGCAGCTTCGGCGGCGACAATCGAGCCGGTATCGAGCAAACCCTGCACCGAATTAGCGCCCTTCGCAACCGCAGCGGCGAGATTATCGGCTTGACATTGAGGGTGGGCCGCGCTGTGTTCGGGACGATCGGCATTATCCGCGATTTAGTGGAAACCGGTCAGTCAATTTTGATGCTAGGCCGCCCCGGAGTCGGCAAAACCACAGCCCTGCGCGAAATCGCCCGCGTGCTCGCCGACGACTTGGAAAAACGAGTGGTAATCATCGACACCTCCAACGAAATCGCCGGAGATGGAGACATCCCGCACCCGGCGATCGGCAGAGCTCGCAGAATGCAAGTTTCCCGTCCCGAACTCCAGCACCAAGTCATGATCGAAGCAGTGGAAAACCATATGCCGCAAGTGATCGTGATTGACGAAATCGGCACGGAATTAGAAGCTTTGGCCGCTCGGACGATCGCCGAAAGGGGCGTGCAATTGGTCGGTACCGCCCACGGGAACCGGATCGAAAACTTGATGAAAAACCCGACTCTGGCAGACTTAATTGGCGGAATCCAAGCGGTGACGCTAGGAGATGACGAAGCAAGGCGGCGCGGTTCTCAAAAGACAGTTTTGGAACGCAAATCACCGCCTACTTTTGAAATTGCGATCGAAATGCTCGAACGCCAGCGCTGGGTAATCCACGAGCGAGTTTCAGATTCGATCGACAGCCTGCTGCGGGGACGCGAACCGAACCAGCAAATCAGAAGCGTCAGCGACAGTGGAGAAGTAATTATCGAGCGCGAGTCAGCATCTCCCCCCGCCCGCTTTCCAGGGATCTCAGCTTCTAGCCCAGGCCCCGCTGCGGTATCAGCAATCCGACCTGTCACACCGATTTCTGGGTGGCGCAGTGCCGGCAAAATGGTGCCGATGCCCCCTCAAGGCGAGAAATTCGCAGCAGCTAACAGCGCGCCGGTGGCTCCTGAGACTCGGTATTTCGAGCAACTCCTCGAAGAATCCCTGTCCGTGGAACCAGTACCGCAGCAGCGGGGACGTTATTCCCAGAACGTCGGCCCTAACGGCGAAGATTTGCCCCTCCACGTTTATCCTTACGGCATAGCTCGCCACCAGCTAGAACAGGTGATTTCGACCCTGAACTTGCCGGTGCAGTTGACGAAGGATATTGAAAGTGCTGACGTGGTTTTGGCTTTGCGATCGAACGTGCGGAACCAGTCCAAATTAAGGCACTTGGCCAAAACTCGCCAAGTTCCCCTGCACACAATCAAGGCTGGCACTATTCCCCACGTAGCGAGAGCTTTGCGGCGCTTGTTGGACATGGACGACCCCGGCACCCCGGAAGTGGCAGACCTCGCCTTATTCGCCCGCAGCGGTACTTCTGACGAGCTCGAAGCTCTCGAAGAAACCCGCTTGGCTGTGGAGCAAATTGTCATTCCCAAGGGACAGCCGGTGGAACTCTTACCGCGTTCTCCCAACGTCCGCAAAATGCAGCACGAACTTGTGGAACACTATCACCTAAAATCTCACAGTTTTGGGGAAGAACCTAACCGCCGCCTGCGGATTTTTCCAGCTTAAACAGTCGGGATTTGGAACCGGCATTGTGTAGGGTGCGCGGGCCGCACCTTACGGTTTGAAGGCAGCAGGTAGAAGGAAAACGGCCGAATTTTTTTCGTGCTGCTGTCTGTTTTCTACCTGCTCTTTTCGATCTCGCAATCTGCTAAATTAACGATGGTTTTTGTGGGTGAGTTCACCGCCCCAACGCGAATCTTGCGGTCGATCGACCTGACACGATCTTATTTCCGTTCGGATTGTGGCGGTGAGTGCGATCGGCTCAAATCCCAATTCGCAACTCCCCATTCCCAATTCCCAATCCCTCCGCTTCGATCCGCCCAATTCCCCATCATCACAGATTCTACCTAAACAAATTTACCGAGTTGATATGAACGATGCACAAATTCAGCTATTTATTCAATTAATTGCGGCTCGCACCGGTTTACAAATTCGCCCGCAAGATCGATCGGCTTTGACTCAAAAACTTTTGACTCGGATGAAAGCTGTAAAAATAGCCTTACCCGATAATTATTATCAAATGTTAGCTGCTCCGAGTCTGGAAAGTCAAAACGAATGGGACAAACTCGCCCTGCTGCTGACAACAAACGAAAGTTATTTCATGCGGGACAAAGGACAATTTTCGCTCCTAGAAAAAGTCATTTTCCCGGAATTGATCGATCGCCAATTAAAACTACACGATCAATTGGGGATTAAGCCAACCCTGCGAATCTGGAGTGCAGGCTGTTCTACCGGTGAAGAACCTTATTCTTTAGTTTTTATTTTAAAAAAGCTAATTTCCGATTTGGAAAAATGGAATATTTTAGTTTTAGGTACTGATATCAATCAAGAAGTAATAGAAAAAGCGCAGCGGGGAATTTACAGCCCTTGGTCGTTTCGCTTAGTCGATCCAAATTTGCAAGCGCGCTATTTCGATAGGCAAAAAACCGAGTGGGTAATAGATAGAACATTGCGCCAATTTGTGAGCTTTAGCAATCTCAATTTAGTGACAGATAATTTTCCTAATATTTACACAGATATTAATAACATGGATTTGATACTATGCAGAAATGTTTTTGTTTATTTTGAAGATAAATATATTTCCCAGGTATTGAAAAAATTTGCCAAGACGCTGAGACCTGGAGGATATTTAATGACCGGTCACGCGGAAGTTTACAATCACGTAATGAAGGAGTTTCAACCAAAAATTTTCCCGGAGTCGGTTGTTTATCAAGCCAAGAATGTTCTAGGGGATGAACCAGGTAAAATAGAGTCTTTGATTGCACCAGCATCCCAGGTAAAATCAGCCTCTGGGGAATCGGGAAAGGGAGCGGAAGTTGGTAGCGACAGCCGTCAGTTGCCGTTAGCGAAAACGGTGCTAGCTAGTTTTGCTAACGGCAATTTTACAGATATCGGGTCGCTGTTAACAGCAGATACTCCGTTGGAAAAAATCCTGCAAAGTCGCTATGTCGAGGGACATTGTGCGGGCAAGGATGGGTCATTATTAAATGATAACTTAATCACAAAAACGCCGCCAGAAACTTATTTAATGCTAATCAAAGAAGCTAAACAATGCTTTAAAAATAAAGATTATACTGAAGCAATTGAGCGGGCAGAAAAGGCGTTATCTCTACAATATCAGACCTTTGATGCTGATTATTTGTTGGCGCAAATTTATGCAAATTTAGGTAATTATTCTCAGGCGATCGAACACTGCAAGCAAGCTAGCAAAGTAGATTCTATGTCAGTATTTCCTTATTGTTTACAAGCGCAGATTGCTGAAGAACAGGGCGATTTGGAAACCGCTAAAATTATTTTGAGAAAAATCATTTATCTTTGCCCATCTTTTGTTTCAGCTTATCTCGAACTCGGAAATATATACATTCAAGAAGGTAAGCTAAATATAGCTATTAAAATGTACAACTCATCCTGCGAAATTCTCAAAAAACTACCGCCGAATACTCCGATAGAGCAGCAGGGAAAAATGACAGCGAGTCAAGTATTGATGGATGTTCAAAAAAAAATGGTAAAATTGTACAGCTAACAAAACTGACGCGCCGGGAGAATTTACAAACTAATTTTTTTTGTAAGTACCTCGCTACCCAACCTAATACGATCGCATAAACCATGTGTTTTTCCCAAGTCCCAGTCAATAAAGTGTCACAATCAATATGGAAACTAAGCCGTATCTTATATTTAAACAGAACGGTTTGCTCTGGGGTGTAGAAGTCGCCTGCGTTCGGGAAATTTTCTTTCTACCGGAGCTGACACCCATCGCCGAAGCGCCTCCAGATATTGTTGGGGCGATCGATCTCAGGGGATCTATTCTGCCGGTGATGGATCTAAATCTTCGTTTTGGGTATCTGTGGCACGAGTATTGTTTGACAGATAGTGCGATCGTTATAGAATGGCAAGAAGTTCGAGTTGCCATCATTGTTAATGAAGTTACCGAAGTTAAGCAGATCCCGGAAGATGCAATAACTCCGCAGCTATCTTACGGGCGAGACAACTCAGAGGCGTCGCATCATTTTGTAGCTGGATTTGCTCGCTGCGGGGCCGATATGATTATGCTGCTCAATCTCGATCGCCTAATTCGATATTCTCCCGACAAAACAGAGGCAGAAATTCCCTTTTCTGCAAGCATTGCAGGCTCTGGGGCGTTAGCTGGCAAGGTAGAGAGCCAAAATTTGCACTTAGAAATAGATCCAAAATTATTAGCGGAAAATGCTAAATTTTTGAGCCAGCCTCGCGTTTTTTGTCCCAATGCTATGCCGGAAGAAAAGGCAATTTTTCGAGAGCGAGCTGATAATTTGAGGCTCTTGGGCGATCGCAAAAATTCTGAAGCAATTAATCTGTCGCTGGCGGTGGTTCTCTTAAACGACGAATATTTTGGTATTAATCTAGAGGTAGTGCGTGAATTTACTGACATTCGCCAAGTAACTCCGGTTCCTTGCACTCCCGATCGCATTATTGGAAATATGAATTTGCGGGGCGAGATTCTGACGCTAGTGGATATTCGGAATGTTTTAAATATGTCGGCGGATACAAAATCTATATCTAAGGCGATCGTTGTTGAAATTGAAGATTTGGTTGCAGGTATAATTGTTGATGAAATCTTAAATATTATATATTTGAATGTGGCAGAGCTTGCGACTATTCCTGCTGCAATAACTTCGGAAAACCGCGAATATCTGCTCGGTACTACTATTTACAAAGAAAAAATCATCGCTGTTCTCAACTTACATAAACTCCTCAAACAAGGGGGAATTGTTGTTGATGAGGAGGTTTGAAAAAAGATTTTATCAGCCCATCGGAATTGCGCCGGCACCAAGAAACTCCGCGCCACCGGAAATTCAAGAAAAGATATAGCCTTTCTCAGCACAAGTGCCATACACTGGGATTTTTCGTAATTGGTAATTGAGAAATTATATATAGGTTGCCATAGAGCTAATTTTATCACCCAAATACTCCCCAAAAATCCTCAATCTCGGTTAAAAACCCGGTTGATTGACCTTTTGGTGTAAGCCATGTAATTACTCGCCCTCATACCTCACAAAAATTAAGAACCGCTATAGCAATAAAACGGAATTTGCTATGATATTATTTGTTAGTGTCACTGCACGGCATCGAGTCCAGAAGTGGCCGGCTGATTTCTGTTGTTAAGGCGGTATTCCTAACGAAGAGCGCAGCGTCACAATATTACCAACAGAAATCCCATCTTAAATTCAGGAAAAAAGATGTTTGCTAAAATTAACAATTTAAACATTAGAAACAAGATACTGCTCGGATATCTAGTGCCAGCAACTATATACTTAGGGTTTCCCGTAGTAGTTATCGCTACTACCAATCAGGTATTTAACACTTTCCAAGAAACAGAAAGAGTAGAGCAAGTAATCGGAGAAACCAGTAAAATATCCGCAGGTGCGGAGCAAATGGTACGGGGGATGCGCGGGTATATAATTAATAAAAATCAGCAGTTTTTAAAGGATTTTCAAGCAGGTGCAGAATTAGCTCGCCAGTCGGCGAATAATGTAGAGCAGATCGTTAAAGATCCCTCACAGAAAACCCGTTTGTATAGGATGCGAGAGCTAGTCAACGAATATTATGATGGTTCTAACGAAATTGTTCGCTTATTGCAGCAAAATCAAAAAGAGAAAGCCATCGCTCTATTTAATACAGGCAAGTACACAAATTTTGTGAATGAATTTGTGGAAGTGAACCAGGTATTTCGAGAAGCAGAATTAAATATAATTAAGGAAAAAACGCAGATGACAAAGGAAGCTTTACACTTTTTGATATCGACGCTGCTGGTTGCTTCGGTGCTTTTAATGCTGTTTGGTGCGGGCATAGCTTGGCTAATTTCGTCAGGAATTGTCGGAACTATCGATCGCGCAATTAGTTCGATCGCTACTTCTTCCACTGAGATTGCAGCAACAGTTGAAGAACAGGAACGCATGGCAAGCCAGCAAGCAGCTTCAGTCAATCAAACTACTACGACAATGGACGAATTGGGCGCATCTTCTCGCGCGACTTCACAGCAGATAGAAACTGCCGCATCTCAAGCAATACAAGCTTTAAATTTAGCTGGAACAGGTACAAAAGCTGTTGAACAAACTTTAGAAGCAATGGCAACGCTGAAAACAAAAGTGCAGGATATGCAAGGGCAAATTATGCAGTTGAGCGAGCAAACCGATCGCATTGGCAATATCTCAACTGTCGTTAGCGATTTGGCAAATCAGACTAATATGTTAGCGCTTAATGCTGCCGTGGAGGCAGTGCGGGCGGGCGAACACGGCAAGGGATTTGGCGTTGTCGCGTCAGAAATTCGCAAACTTGCCGATCGCAGTAAAAAATCTGCTACGCAAATTAATCTCTTAGTTGCTGATATTCAAAAGGCGATTAACTCAACAGTAATGGTGACAGATGAAGGAACTAAAACTGTAGAATTTGGTGTAAATATTGCCTCAGAAACTGCAGCAGCCTTTGCTGGAGTGGCTGATGCAATTAACAATGTGGTTTTGACCTCTCAGCAAATTTCGCTGAACGCCAAACAGCAAGCAATCGCGATCGAGCAAGTGGTGGAAGCTATGAACTCACTCAACCAAGCAGCGGCACAAACGGCTTCCGGTATCACTCAAACTAAAGTCGGTACTCAAAAATTGAATGAAGCTGCTTTAGATCTAAAAGCAGTTGTTTAAGAATAGCGATTAGTTCTGATAGCTTCACAAAAAGATGTAACTGTAAGCCTCTTTTCCCCCTGATGACAGTACAAGTCAGATTGGCAATATCTTGACCTTAGCAAGTTTGGTTAGCGATTTAGCCAGCCATAGGAATATCCTGGCTCTCAACGCCGCCGTGGAAGCAGTCAGAGCCGGTGAGTACGGTAAAGGTTTGGCGTTGGTAGCAAGGGAAATTCGCAAGTTAGCAGATGAAAGTCAAGAAGTGGCACAAAAGATGAATGGTATTATTCCAGAGATTAAACGTGCGATCTACTCGACTGTGAAAGCAACAGAAGAGGGAGCCAAAACGGCAGTAATATCAATTCCGGTTGCATTCATACCTGATGTTAACAATCAACAGTCAACAGTCAACAGTCAACAGTCAACAGTCAACAGTCAACAGTCAACGCCTGAATTTACTATTCCGATGAAGACAGGATTTGATATGACAGGGGTGAAAACAGTACGAGATATGGCAGAAGCTTTTACGGGGGTTTGGGAAGCTTGCAATCTGGTGTTTACTAGCAATCAACAAATTTCTTTTAATATTAAACAGCAGGCGATCGCTATTCAGCAAGTAGGTGATGCCATGAATTCTCTCAACCAAGCCGCTTTTCAAACAGTCAGCGGCATTACTCAAGTCAAAATCGGCACTCAAAAACCCGAAGCTGCATTAAATTTCAAGTCTGTGGTGTCAGAAGTATGTTCGGAAACGAGGGGTGTACGGGATTTAATGGATTTAATGGATTTAATGAAAAATTGGGCGCATTTCAGTTTTGCATTTACAGTGCGAGCCTCCCCGCTCGCGATTTGTACAATACGCGAGATATTAAACTCGCACTATGATAAAAAAATGCTTTTTGCAAAACTGAGATGCTCCCGAAGAATTAGCGATTACCAATTAGCGATTACCAATTAGCGATTACCGATTACCCAAAGATATATATGATAGAAGATCGAGAACTACGAGATGTATTTAAAATTGCTAGTCAAGAACACTTGCAGAAACTAGACGATGGATTTCTGTACTTGGAACAACATCCAGGGGACTTAGCTAAGTTAGAAGAATTGCTGCGGGAAACCCATTCTCTTAAAGGTGATGCTGGGATGTTGGGCGTAAAAAATGTAGCATCTTTAGCTCATCAAATAGAGCATATTTTGGGAGGTATCAAGCGGGGAGAAACTCAACTAAATCCAGAGCTTAGCGATCGACTTTCCCAAGGTTTAGAGGCGCTTCGCCAACTCGTTAACGAAGCCGTCACGGGTCAAGATTCCGGCGTCAATACATTTTACGTGCTCGCTAGCATGATGGGTGCTTCTAGCAATCCCCAGCCCGCCGCCCCGACAGCAGAACCATCATCTTCACAAGTACCAGAACAAGAATTAGTAAAAACGCAATTTACTAATTCGGAAAATATACCACCAGAAACAAACAATGAAACTTCTTTAGCCACTAATTTAGATCGTAATTTCTCTTTTTTGACGGTACAATCGGAGCGAGAATTGCTGTCGAAATCTCAAAAATCGCCTGCCGCTTCTGGCTCCGCTGCTACATCGGATTCCGAACCGACTGTTAACAATGGTTCTTTTAGTTCGTCTTACCGCATCGAAACAATTCGCGTTGCTACCAAAAGTTTAGACGATTTAATGACTCAAGCAGGGGAACTAACTGTTACGAAAACTCGGTTAGTACACCGACTTGCTGAACTCGAAAAAATCACAACTTTGTGGGAAGATTGGAGCCGAGAAGCTTTTATAAATCCGTTGGCTTATCATCAAATAGAAACTGAGAAAACCGGGTCTGAACAAAACTCGATAGTCATGCAGTTTCAGAAATATTACCAGCGGACTGAAGAACATTTAGAACATCTGGGAACTTTAGTAAATCGCTTGAATAATCTAGTTGATGAAGATACGGCTAGACTCGAATTAATTACGGAGGAATTAAGCTCAGGAATTCGCACTCTTAGACTGCTGCCTTTGTCTACTATTTTTAATATATTTCCCCGAGCGGTTAGAGACTTGGCGAAGCAGGAAGAAAAAGAAGTTGCATTAGTCATTGAAGGGGGGAAAACTTTAGCTGATAAACGCATTTTAGAAGAACTGAAAGACCCTTTGATGCACCTGATTCGGAATGCGATCGACCACGGCATCGAGACTACCGCCGAACGCGAAAGGCTCGGCAAACCTCCCGTGGCTACTCTCCGAATTAAAGGCTACCAGACTGCTAGTAATATTATCATTGAAGTTGCTGATGATGGCCAGGGGCTGAATCTCGATCGCATTAAACAAACTGCTGTCAAACGCAACGTCTGCACGCCGGAAGCACTCGCCCTCATGACAGAAAGCCAAATTCAATCGTTGATTTTTGCTCCGGGTTTTTCCACCAGAACATTTGTTACTGAAGTCTCTGGCCGGGGGGTTGGTTTAGATGTAGTTCGGACTAATGTTGAATCACTAAAAGGCAGTATTCAAGTTGAATCTGTACCAGGAAAAGGATGTATTTTTCGGCTAAGGATCGGCACATCTATAGCTACTGCCAATGTATTAATTATAGCTGTTGAAGGTGTTGCTTATGCGCTGCCTATTGAGTTTGTTGATACGGGAATAATGGTGGCTAATTCTGATATTTTTCCTTTAGAAGGGAAAGCAACTATACTTGTCGATGGTCAGCCGCTATCAGTTGCGTATTTGGCAGATTTATTAGAATTAAGCAAGGGAGAATGGCTGCCTCAAAATCAGGATTGGAGAGAGGAAAGTGGGAAAGAACTCAACAGGAAAATAGAGGGAGAATCCCTGACTTCAAATCCTCAAAAAATGTCTTGTATTGTTCTGAAAGTTGGGGAGGAAAGATTGGGATTATTTATAGATACTTTGATTGACGCACAGGATGTGGTGATTAAACCTCAAAGTCAATTGCTGAAACGGGTGCGAAATGTTTCAGGTGCAACGATTCTCGGCACGGGGGAAGTTTGTATGGTGCTCAATCCCCACGATTTGATAAAATCTGTACGCAAACAAGTTTCGTCGCGTGAGGTTTCTGGCGGGCGATCGCCCGTTGAGACGGTCAGCCAAAAACAAGTTATACTTTTAGCAGAAGATTCGATCGCTACCCGCACTCAAGAAAAGCGCATCCTCGAAGGTGCAGGTTATGAAGTAGTGACAGCAGTAGATGGATTGGATGCTTTCAATAAATTAAAAACTCGCTATTTTGATGCTCTGATTTCTGACGTACAAATGCCGAATTTGGACGGTTTGGGACTGACTGTTAAAATTCGCAAGCAAAAAGAATACAATGAGTTGCCGATTATTTTGGTCACATCTTTGGCATCGGATGAAGATCGAAAAAGAGGGGCTGATGCCGGGGCTAATGCTTATATTCCTAAAGGTACGTTCAATCAAGATGTATTGATCGAAACCTTGAAAAGGTTAGTTTAATTGTAGAAGAAGGGGAAGGGCAAGGGGAAGGAAGAGGGGGGGAGTGGGAGAGTGGGAGAGTGGGAGAGACGGCTACCAATTCCCAATTCCTAATCCCTCCGCTTCGCGCTCGCCCAATTATCCATCCCTCCGCTTCGCGCTCGCCCAATTCCCAATCCCTCCGCTTCGCGCTCGCCCAATTCCCAATTATCCATTCCCAATTACTTAAAAAATTCATGTTTTCGGTCATAAAAGTATTGTTAGTAGAAGATTCCCCAGTGGCTACGATCGTCCTCAAGCGCATTTTGGATGCTTCGCCAGAAATCCAAGTTGTAGGAACCGCTTGCAACGGGTTAGAAGCACTAGAATTAATTCCGAAACTTCAGCCAGACGTTATCTGTACGGATTTTAATATGGCAAAAATGAACGGGTTAGAATTCACGCAGGAAGTGATGAAAAAATACCCGCGACCGATTTTAATAATTAGTGCTTCTGTACAAGCAAGCGATACTCAAAATGTATTTGAACTTATGAAAGCAGGTGCATTAGATGTTTTCCCCAAACCGATTGGCGGGTTGGTATCAGATTACGCTCGTCTCGCGAATGAATTAATTGCTAAAGTTAAAGTTTTGTCGGGAGTTAAAGTATTTACGCGGCATCAAAGGCTGGGAGGAATCGAAATAAGCGATCGCCCCAGCCCAAAAATTAATCAATTATCAGCGCACAATTACCAATTATCCAGGGAAAATCTTAAGCCTCAAACTATTAAATTATTGGCTGTAGGCGCGTCTACAGGCGGGCCGCAAGCGCTGCAGTCGATTATTTCGCAGTTTCCAGCTAATTTGCCAGTGCCGGTAATTTGCATCCAGCACATCAGTGAAGGATTTTTGCAGGGATTGGTTAACTGGTTGGGTTGTGAATCTAAACTGCCGGTGAGAATAGCTGGTTTGCGGGAATTACCGCAAGCTGGGATTATTTATTTTCCGCCTGAAAAGCGTCATTTAGAATTGGATTCTCAAGGGCGATTTATTTATTCGGAAGGTGCTGGTGAAGGGGGACACTGCCCCTCTGTAACGGTAACTTTTAAGTCAGTTGCTAATTTTTATGGTAGGGGGGCTGCTGGTGTTTTGCTAACTGGAATGGGTAGAGACGGTGCTGAGGGTATGCTGGCGATCGCGCGAGTAGGAGGCTTGACAATTGCTCAAGATCGAGACAGTTGCGTGGTTTTTGGAATGCCGAAAGAGGCGATCGCCCTTGGTGCAGCTCAGCACGTTTTACCCATCAGCGCGATCGCTCCCCTGCTGTTGGCTAAGTTAAAAGTTTAGCACTTAGGGAAAATATATAGCCTTTTTCAACCGTGGTGAGGAGTTGACATTTTAGATTGAGGGATTGGGGGATTGAGGGATTGAGCGATCGATCTGTCCATACCTCCTATGAGAGATCTAACTGCTATAGAAGGAGACGGCTGTTGAAACCGCGCCCATCTTCTTTTATGATTTGAGAGTGATAAACTTACCAATAACTTCGCGCAACTTGTCAGCATCAAAGGGCTTAGTTAAATACTCGGTTGCTCCCGCCAAACGACCCTGCACCTTATCAAAGGCTCCATCTCTGGCTGTCAGCATCACGATCGGCAAATTTTGAAATTGAGGTAAGCTTCGCACCGTGCGACAGAGTTCCAATCCGTCAATACCAGGCATCGAAACATCGAGCAACAAAACAGAAATTTGTTCGTGATAAATCGTTGATAAAGCATCGACTGCATTGTCTGTCACGAGAACTCGAAACTCTTTGCTTAAGGCTTGTTTGACCAGTCCTTGCATTACGACGCTATCATCAACTGCCAAAATAGTTGGTATTTGAATGCTAGTTGCAGACATATTCTTCTCCAGGTTTATTTATAATTGTTGAAAAGATAAAACATAATTTTCGCCATGTCGAAGGGCTCGAAAACAGGGATGGCTAGAAAAGTCGATCGCCTATTACAACACTTGCAAAATCTCCATCTCAATGCTAAAAGCCTCGACGGTCGAGTTTGACCAACTATCGTTACAAAGTTTAACATTTTGGCAATCTTTTGTACTTCATTCTCTCAATGTAATTGAGCAGTCTGTGGCACAGACTCGTAAACCGCACTGGTATTGTGGCACAAATTGATTATTTTAATCTACCAGCAAGCCTCCTACGCACGATTAGACAAGTCTCTTAAAATACACTTAAATTTAGAGAACTTGCTCCAAAAAATCCGGTTTCTTGGAAAATCGTTGCTCATCCCAGAGATGCTTGATGAAAAAAACCGGGTTTTGTGCCTTGCCTGCCTCTAGGACTGACTTATTCAAAAATTCTCTGTAAACTGCCATCCGCGATGTATGGGTGAAGCGTGTTTTTTCCCTGGGGAGGCTCTTAGATTCACCCACCCGGAGTATTAAAAAGCACAGTCAAGTCGAAATATAATTTGTATCGTATTTAGATCTGCGGTGTCCTAATTCCATAACTCAAAAGTTTCAATTTCAGTCAAGGGGTTGCTCTGAGTTGGGCGCAAGCAGGCTGCACGCGACTTGTGCCCACAGTCTCCCGACACAAAATACAGAGCTTGTTTTGCAAGGGCCAGTATTGAAAAAAACGGTTGCTAGCAACTAGATGGGCTGTGAAAGATATCCTGGATTTGCTGCGCTTGTATCAAAAGCACTATCCGCAGCCGGGGGAGGAAATTCTCAACAAAAGCGAAGAAATCGATCTCGATCTCGTGGTGCTGGATTTGCTGAAAATTCTGTATTTGATGGAGATGGAGGCCGAACGCATCCGCAAAATTGTCCTTTCTCTGCGGAACTTCGCGCGGCTGGACGAATCGGAGTTGAAGCCGGTGGACATTCACGAAGGGGTTGATAGCACGCTGCTGATGGGAGCAGGGCGGCTTGAAGTCCAACGGGCTGATACCGGGAATTGAGGTAATTAAAGACTGGGGCGACTTGCCGAAGGTAGAGTGCTATCCCGGAGCTCTCAACCAAGTATTTATGAATATTTTGGGGAATGCGATCGACTCTTGGGAAAATCGGCCCGCGCCCAAGACGATCGCCATCTCGACGGCGCTGGTGGCAAGAGTGGGAGGATGCTGAGTTTGGAAAGTCGATCCTCTTCGTTGGCGCAGCCCCCGTAGGGGCGGGCTCCGCTAACGGCAAATTTGTGGTGATTCGGATTCGCGACAGCGGGCAGGGATTGACCCAAAAAGCTAAATCCTGCTTGTTTGACCCTTTCTTTACCACTAAACCGGTGGGGCAGGGTACGGGACTCGGCTTGTCTATCAGCTACCAGATTGTGGTGGAAAAACACGGTGGCAGTTTGAAGTGTATCTGGGAACCCTTACAGGGAGCCGATTTCTGGATTTCAATCCCGCTTTATCGCCCCGCGGCGCTCAAACAAAAAACTGGCGGGCGATCGGTTTCAAAAATATTTTTGAGATTTTACTGTCAAAATGCTTGACAGATTTAGGTGTTTGAATGCTAATATGATGAAGGTTAAGACGTTGGGGCGTCGCCAAGTGGTAAGGCAGCTGGTTTTGGTCCAGCCATTCAGAGGTTCGAATCCTTTCGCCCCAGTTAAATTGTTTGTACAATGGTTGATTCAGAAGGAGTAAAGTCCTCACTACGAACTAATTAATTAGGTTTGTAGTGAGGACTTCAGTGTTTCTGAATCAAAAAACTAAAGTCCTGACTGCAAACCAATTTTATTGTGGTTGTTCGATCGCCCCACATCAGATCGCTGCGAACTTTTGATCTCGCGAGCGTTGAGCCGATCGAACACGTATCGCGAAATGGCCGGAAATGCTGTTTCGTCTCTGGAATAAGCCGGATCGTCAGCAAAAACAGCTAAGATATAAATCGCGCGATCGTCCAAAGTCCTGACAAATGCCACTTCGCTGCGGGATTTGGAAGTATAGCCAACCTTGGAACCAAAATAAATCTTAGTTGGTAAAGACTCGCCCAGAAATCCTTTGATCGAGTTAGTAGGGTCATTTTTCCAGGCCTTGGGGTCTAAATCTCTCGTCAGCAAGTAAGCCATTTTGCGGCTGGCGATGCTGGAAACAGCTTGCCTAGTATAGATTTCATATATTAATCTGGCGGCTTGATCGCTAGTTACTTGATTGCGAATTGGCTGCGAAGCATCGCCCCGCAATTGCAAGTCACGACCGATAGGGCCTTCTTGATGCAAATAGTGTATGGGATAATTTTTGGTGCTTATACGAATATCATTGTAGCCGGCTGACTGGAAAAATGAATTAATTTGCGTGCGTTTTTGCAGCCATGTTTGCAACTCTTCTCCTGCGAGCCTGACTCCTGATTTTGTATCAGTGATTTTGTCTAAAATCCGGCTGGCGGCATCGTTGTTGGAGAAGCCAATCATTTGTTCTAGGTCATTTTTGAAGGCTGATTCTTTTTGCGTAATTATGCCTTTTTCGGTGGCTGAGTAAAAGGCTGCCATCCAAAATAACTTGGCAACGCTAGCGGGAAATCTGAGACTTTGATTTTGATATCCGGCAATGCTGTGGGTTTGGGGATTGCTGACATCAATTAAGGTAATTGATAGCTGTTCTGCAGGCAGTCCTTTGCTGGTCGCAATCTTCACAGCTTCATCAACAATCCCTTGCAATTCTTGAGAGTAAGTTAAATTAGGAGGTGTTTTGATGTTGTAGCTGAAGGTAGGCTCGCTTTGACGATCGACTAAACTTTCCGGTGTTTGAATTATCGGCGGCGAGAGGGGTTCTTGAGTCAAAATGACTGGCGGTTCTGGGGGACGGCGAATTCTGAAGGGTATTGTGACAATCCAAAAAAGCGCGATCGCCCCAGCAACTAAGCACAGGATGTTACCGTATTTTAATCGAGAAAATTTCGTCCTGACTCGGCGACGAGATTGGACGGGAGGCTGGCTGCTTTGTCTGCGCCTGACTGGACGCTGGCTGCTTTGGGGTGGGGATTGGGTTAAACTTCTGGCATCCATCTTCTCTCGATACAGAGAGCGCAGATATAAGGCAGAGGAACGCAGATAAACGTAGATAATTTTAAGAATTGATACCGACTTTTGCCAGAAATCTATGGGGCGCCCGGATGCAACTGGACGGCTGCTACTTTGTCGGGATGGGACTCGACGGCTGCTTTGTCGGGGCTGGATGGGGCGTTGGGGCCCGATGGGGGGGCGTCGGCGGTCTACTTGCATTACAGTGTTGTGGTATCAAACTCGCAGGATAAGTTTATAATAGGTCGGCGTATAATACCATTTTAGATTTTAGATTTGAAATTTGAGAATTGCGAATCACTGATTATATAAGGGTTTGGATCGCGGGCTTACAGTCGGATTCTTTTGGGAAACTAATTTAAATGACCAAGCCCAAAAACAGGTACAAACCCCGAAGCGACCGGGTAGTTGACCCTCCGAGATTCATTTCTGAAATCTGAAATCTGAAATCTGAAATCTAAAATCTAAAATGGACTGATACACTTATCAGCCGAGTCCGCCACTGCCAATTCGAGCTTTCTTCTAGGCTGATGCAGACTTCTAATAATTGTAAAGATTTCAGGATAGCACTCGGTTGAAGCAAAATCCTTTGAAAAACATGAGAAATTTTTGGAGTCCGGCTATTTGGGGATTTGCGATCGCCATTGTGAATAATTCTTTGATACCCGATGTTTGGGCATTTCAGCCTCCACCTGCTGTCGCTGTTGTCGATCGACCAACAAAAGCACAGGGCGCGGATATACCGGCCCAGTTGACGGAAAAAAGCGAAAAGTGGGACGTAATAAACAACCAAACTATTTCCAGTTTCCCGAGTCTGTTTTGGGAAATCAACAATTTATCTAAAATTTCCTATTCGCAATTGCTCGAAGTGCTCGCCAGAGGAGCCGACTCAGACAATACCGCGAGAGAAAATGCTGCACAACCCGAAGATATAGCACGTTTTGAAAAGATTGTACAGTATGCAAAACAACAAAATTTGCCCGATCGCGCGATCGGAGAAATCCTACAGGCGATCGCCGACAATTTCCTAGGAAAACCCTACGCCGAGAATTTGCTTGACAATTCCGGCGAAGAAAAGTTGATCGTAACTTTAAATAAATTTGATTGCGTTTTATTTGTAGAAACCGTTTTAGCGATTTCGCGAGGCTTATCCGTCAAAGATTACGACTATCAAAACTTTGTAAATCGCCTAGAACAACAGCGGTATGTAAACGGTAAAATAAACGGTTATTGCAGCCGCCTGCACTATTTTTCCGAGTGGATTAACGACAATCAAAAACGGAAAACAGTAGAAAACATCACCGCTCAATTAGGCGGAGTGCCCATGAATAAAACACTAAATTTCATGAGCCAGCACCGCAGCAGTTACCCGCAAATGGTGAAAGACGAAGCAACTTATCAGTGCATAGTCAACCAAGAAGCAGACTTAGCCAAAACGATTGTTAATTACATCCCGACAAATCGGATAAAAAGTATTTATTCTCAGTTAAAACCGGGGGATATTGTGGCGGTAGCCACGGGTATTAAAGGATTGGATGTCACCCATACGGGTTTTGTGTACAGGAATGCAGACGGGAATCTGGGTTTAATTCACGCTTCGCCGGCTGGGGCTGTGACAGTTGCTTACGACTTGCAAAGATATATTAGCAGAGTCGAAAGCGCGATCGGCATTGTAGTCGTTAGGGCGATCGATCCCAGATAAAGATGATAGGGAGCATCTCACTTTTGCAGCCAAGCTAGAAATTGGAGGTAGGAGGCAGGAGACAGGAGACAGGAGGAAAGAGGAAGAAAGAAGGAGTCAAAAGAAGTATTTTTACAAATATGAGATGCTCCCAGATGATATCTGAGGTTATCAACAGAAAAAACTAAAGCCCTTACTAAAAACCTGTTATAACTTTTGGTATTTTTGCATGATTTTATGCTTCAGACAAACCACCAAAACCCACTCCACAATACACCCCAAAATATAGCCGATAAAATTCTCGCAAGCAAAGCTGCTAAGCTGTCGCGCAAATAAACATTGCATATTCAGGGTGATGCTCAGAGCAACGGCCCACTCATTGTTTTATTGTTTTTTACATAAAATTTAAATACCGCAACAGCTTAATTGCCTCTTTCTTCTGAAAAGGAGATAATTTCATGCTTTGCAGCGATCGGCATTTCATGCTGATTTCATAATTGCGTGTAATTCTAGAGAAGTAAACCAATTTGGAGTATCTCAGGTAGCAACATTTTCTTTCGCTACTCTATCTCTAGTCTCAATGAAGTGAGCGTTCTTCAACTTCTTGGCAAAGAGAGGATTTTCATTTCTTCTATTTAAAGTCCTTGCTATTAGCCGGTTCCAAAAAGTTTTTTCGACCGCTCTTCAAAACTATGTAATTTGGTTCCACTGCTATGCTGCTGACGCAAGAATTATAAGTGAAGTCATCCATTCTCTAAACCACTATTCACAATTTCATCTAGTAAACGACATGGACAATACTTTCATTGCAACTTATTTTGATTGGGATCACCGGACTCCACGCAAACGCCATCGCTTGGCTAATCGGGTATTGAATAAATTGCAATTGAACGGTCAAGTTATTCCAAAAACGCCTGGTATGGCAAGTATAGAAGCTCGAATGAATATTTTTCATTTGGCGAGCCAAACAGCAGCATACAAAGTAGATGGTGATGTTGTCGAAGTGGGTTGTAATGCGGGCGAAAGCTCCATTGTGATCCAAAAAATTCTGAATGAGTATGCGCCGGAGAAACAATTTCATGTGTTTGACAGCTTTGAAGGGCTTCCAAAACTACAAGAAGACGATATAAAAGATGGAATATACGCTCAAGGTTCGATGACAGCTAAACTCGACAAATTCAAAAAGAATTTTTCCGATGTTGGACTGGATCTACCACATATTCATAAAGGATGGTTCGAGGATACTGTTCCTTCATGTCTTCCCGATCGGATAAGCTTTGCAATTGTGGACGGCGATATATATAGCTCTACTAAATATGTACTGCCCTATGTGTACGAGCGTCTAACGCCAGGAGCTATTTGCTTATTTGGCATTTATTATGATGAAAAGGTGTTTTCACGTCCATATACTGCTGAGCCATTCAAATCGCCTGGTGTAAAACGTGCTTGTGACGAGTTTTTTAAAGACAAGCCTGAAAAAGTCTCTGTACTCTATGCTTGTGAGTATTCCAACGGCTATTTTCGCAAGTTGTAGAGACAGAGCAGTTTTATGGGGATAATAATCGGGTGTTTCTATCGTTAGAGTGTTTCATCACCTTCGTGAATAGGGAACTCCTCGGAATTGGGCGATCGGTAATAAATCTGGTTTATTGCCGATCGCCAACACCTAATAATGACGCAAATCCGTCCATTGCATCCCTAAGCGGGCTAGGTGCTTGTGGCTAACCTTACGCTACTTAACAATCAAGGACGAAACTCCTGACTACAAACCAAATTAATTGATAATTTCGTTGCGAGATACCTTACTCTTTCTAGCAGGATTTGGCGTTAATTCCGCCGGTGAGGCTTGAACAGTTCCCCAATCCTTCAAAAAGCTTTTCAGCAAAACCTCTTGCTGAGTGCGGAATTCCTCGACATTTGCCCCTCGATTCATAATAACAAACCATACTGTTTCCTGTTTTTGAGTTGGCAGCGCTCCGCCCAAAGCGCTAACATTGTCCAACGTGCCAGATTTGACTACTGCTAATTTTGGCAACGGTCGTTCAGAAAGGATTCCTTCATCTTTTCCAACTACAGTTAAGACATCGGCAACTGTCATGCTGTAAGGTTTAAGATAGCCTTCTAAAGCTATAAACAATGCACAAGCAGCGCGGGGAGAAATACGGTTATCTTCGCTCAATCCCGAACCGTTGACGAGTTGAATTTCGGCGGGAGGAACTCCAGTTGCTGCTGCTGCTTTTTGTGCAACTATTTTCGCGCCGCCGACACTATCGGCGAGCATATCTGCCATGAGATTATTGCTGTACTGATTCATTTTTTTGATCAGTTCGGTGAGGGGCAAAGAATAATGTTTGACTAAAGGCACGCTGGTGGGAGGTGCTGGCACAACTTTGACAGTACCATCAATTACTATTTGAGGTTTTGGGGTATTTGGAGCTAGTGTTTGATACTGGACGGCGGCTTCGCTGGGCCAGTTTTGACTGTTGAATGCTTGTTTGAGCAATTCTCCTGATTTGAGGGGATTTAATTCAAAGTTCATGTAAAATTTATCGACAATTATCAAATTACCAGTGATGCGCTTGATGCCTTTTTGATTTAAGGTGTTACCGAGGGCGATCGCCTCTTCCCAAACAAACAAAGGATCTTCGCTACCCTGAATAATTAAATCGCCTTTTAATACGCCGTTTTCGATCGTCCCGTCGGTACTAATTAAAGTAATAAATTGATGTTCCGGCCCGAATTCTTGCAGGGCTACCAGAGATGTTGCTACTTTGGTAATGGAAGCTGCTGACAGAGGAACAGTACCTTGATGGTTGGCTAACAAAGTATTGCCAGATTGCATCCAGATTCCTTGGTCTTCTTTGGCAGAACCTTGGGCTGTCAATCCGTTGAGATATTGCTGAATTTTGGTATTTGTGGCGGTTTCAGGATTGTTGACAGAGACTGTTAACGGCTGACTCGGTTTAACCGGCGGCGGGGAAGATTCGGCTACAGGAGAGGGAGTTGCAAGTTGGGGTGATTCCGTAGCGGCGCATCCGGTAATAATTGTGAGAATGGCGATCGAACTTACAGCAGTCAAGTAGCGGTTTTTCAGCATTACCTTAATTTTTTCCATCAAATTGACCATTCATCTTGCGGCACACCCGATGGAAAGTTTAGCATTAGCTGCACCTCTTCCTTCTCTTATCTTCCTTCGCGCACTTCGCGTCTTCTTGCTTTCGTTAAATAGATATTCCCCCAATGCTTCGGGATTGGATATTCAGCGCCTGGGGCCTTCACCCCAGGCCGGGCAAATTCAAGGGTAAACTGGTTTATCCAGCCATACTTCCCATACTCAGCGGCACCATTTCCCCGTGCATCGTCAGGCCTAATAACATCGGCTCATTAACTCGGATTGCTTCTCCTGTAAGCGCGCAGCGTTCCTCTTGCTGTGCTGTGGCATTAATACTGGCTCGAATATCCTCTCTGCAAAACATCTGGCGATACTCTCCAGACTTCTGCTGGACGTAATTCCAGAGCAAATCTCGAATCAAAGCTTGATAGCCTTGATTCCCGGCGAGCTCTTTGAGTCTCTCCTTGAGTTCTCTTTCTAGTCGAATGCTGGTGACTTCCATTTCGGTGGTTGACGTTCTAGGTAAGGTATGCATTATTTTTCTCCGTGACAGGTAGACATATGTGTAATATCAGTGTAGTATGTTTAAAGCTAGATTTAAAGGTCTCCGATCGCTTTGTGCTTACTGTGATATTTCTCTCCACCAATTCCACCTATCAACCGCAGCGCGGCGATCGCCCTTGGGGTTGCAGCGACTCGTCACTGCGCGTCTTGATGGCGAGTTTTGTCACCGTCACAGCAATCTCGCGGGCCCGTATCAGCCCAATTAAACCCGGTTATAGTGGATTAAGACAAAATGCAGAAATTAATTACAACCAGGTAGACCGGGACGGTCTGGGAGTGGCACAGCCAGAGAAAGATACGCGAAGCGGGAGGTACAGCTAAAAAAACTGTACCGATACAGGATGAAAATTTGCATGAAAGCAGTTTTTTTGGCCCCCGCTTCTGTACGACAGAAGCGGGGGCATTTGATTGGATATTTGAGAAATTGGGAAAGGCTTGGGAAACTGGCAAAAAACCAGATTCAGCCAATGCTGGTGCAATACCCAAAATCCTAAATCTAAAACTTGTTTTGAGCGAAGTCGAAAAATTTTAAATTCTTCAATCTCACAATGCTGGTGAAACATCCACAAATCCCAAATCTAAAATCTAATCATGCTGGTAAAAAACCCAAAATCCCAAATCTAAAACTTGTTTTGAGCGAAGTCAAAAAAATTTAAATTCTTCAATCTAAAATCCTAATGAAGAGGAGGCAGCCGTGACCGTACTAACTGATGTATTGAGGCAATCTGTGGTGGTGTTTTCCCAGAATTACCTACCGATGAGCCGTGTCAACATCAAACGGGCGATCGTACTTTTGGTAACAGGCAAGGCCCAAGCTCTGGATTATAGCACCGGCAATGGCTGGCTGGTGCGATCGCCCACTACCAGCATCCACGTACCCGAACACATCCGCTTGACTTTTGCCAACAGCGAACGCCTTTGGAAAGTGCCACCGGTCAATCGCCGGGAAGTCCTGCGCCGCGACGCTCATTCTTGTCAATACTGCGGCAGCAACCGACAGTTGACGCTGGATCACGTCATGCCTCGCTCGAAGGGCGGGCTGCATACTTGGGACAACGTGGTGACTGCTTGCGAAGGATGCAACTCTCGTAAGGGCGATCGAACTCCCATAGAAGCTCAAATGCCTTTGCGAACTAAACCGAAGTCTCCTATGCACCCCACTGTGGCTTTTTCCGAAATGTTTTGGCACGAATACCAAATTGGGGAATAGGAAATTTGTCATTAGTCATTAGTCATTAGTCATTGGTCATTGGTCATTAGTCAATCAAAAACAACTGACAACTAACAACTGTATTTCGCGATCGCATTTGCGACCCCAGAAACGAGGTTTCTTAGTACATTGCTGGTGAGTCGTCCCAAAATTCGTGTATAAACCAGGTTTCTCACTGCCCATGCGTAATGCGCGAACCAATGACTAATGACTAATGACTAATGACTAACAACTAACAACTAATGACTAATGACTACTGACTACTGACTACTGACCAACTTTCAATTTCAAATTTAGGGCTGTCAATATGCTGAAGTTGACTTACACTGAAACGGGCTTTAATCTAGAGCGTTTGGCTCAATCTCCCGAACAGTTAGTGGCGCTGCGAGTTGTGCTGGCTATGCGAGTTGGTCAAAGCATCAGCGTCGAACCGAGCACTGCGGCATTTTTGCTGCCGGCGAATTTGCCGGCGCTGTCTCTGCTGGAATCTGAGGCCCGCCGAAATGATAGCGAGGCGATCGATCTTTGTGTTGCTGATGCTGATTTTGTGGAAGTGACTCTGCGCGGTACGTGGATTTATGACGCGTCTGAGGGGGCCCAGGGCGTGTTTGCGACTGTTTTGGGCGATCGGGCCGAGCGATTGCTGCTCAAACTCTGGCTGGAAACTCAGGCTGCTGCGGAGGTTGTCGGGGAAGTTGGCGATTAATATCGGATAGATGAAGTCATTAGTCATTAGTCATTAGTCATTAGTCATTAGTTATTAGTCATTAGTCATTGGTCATTAGTTATTAGTGATTTGTTATTAGTGATTGGTCAGATGATGAAGTCATTAGTCATTAGTCATTGGTCATTAGTCATTAGTCATTGGTCATTAGTGATTTGTTATTAGTGATTGGTGATTAGTGATTGGTCAGATGTTGATTGGTCAGATGTTGAAATCAATATTTTTGGAGCATCTGAATATTTGTAAAAACACTTCTTTTGACTCCTTCTTTCTTCCTCTTTCCTCCTGTCTCCTGTCTCCTCTTTCCTCCTGTCTCCTGTCTCCAATTTCTAGCTGGGCTGTTTTCCGACAGAGATGCTCCCGCTGCGATCATGGCGTATAAATTAGGTTGAAGTAAATGCCGTTATCTTGCAAATTGTCGCCTTTATCGCTAATTCTCACCAAAGGAAAAGCGTAATCTACGCGCAGGTTCACCTGCGGTATCGGTTGCCAAATTACCCCCAAACCCACACCACCTAAAAATCTCTGATTCGTTAATTTATTAGGATTGTTGGGATTATTCCACACCGTACCCGCATCCAAAAAAGGCGCTAATTGAAGTTTGGGATTTCCCGAAGCATCGCGCTGCAAAGCAATCCGATCCTCGACAGACACTCGGAAGCCGTTATCGCCAGAACGGGCATTTTGGCGGTAGCCGCGCAAAGATTGCCCGCCACCAATTACAAATTGCTGGGAAGGTAACAAACTATTAGCAGACAACTGTAAATCTGATTGCAAAATTAATAAATGTTTGTCGTTCAATCGCTGTACTCGCTGCACTTGACCAAGCCAACTCAAAAATTGTCCGTCAGGGACAGAACCTTCGTTTTGAGTAGCATCAAACAAGCTAGTGCCGATCGTAAATTGCGATCGCAAGGCCCAAGCACCCTGCGGGTCGCGCCGAATGTAGTCCTGTCCCAGCTTAATTGCAGTGGTAGTGCTGACACCCTTGGAGTCCGGGCCGATGCCAAAAGGAAACGGTTCGCCGGCGAGAAAAGTTCTGCTTGTCTGATAAGTAACACCGGCAGATAAGGCAAATTCTTCCCTCGGCGTTCTCCGCAGCGGCTGGCGGTAACTTAATTCAAATAAATGCGATTTTCCTGAAATATCAAAAGCGTCAAAAGGTGCTTGTACAATACTGTTGCGGTTCGGTGCCGCCCTCAGTTGCAAAGTGCCGTTCATGGCATTTAGCGGGATGCGGTAACTGAAATCGAACAAGTCTGAATCGCCTAGCGATCGGTAATAAGCCGCCGCCAGTTCGTCGCCATTTCCTGTGATATTGCGATGCCGCACACTTACCCCCAATCTTTCGGAACCGACGCTGGGAGGCGAGTAGTTGTCAAAGCTGAAACTAGATTGAAACGGATTAGCTTCGGTCACTCTGACGATCAGAATGCTCTCGGCTGCATTATCTCCAGCCCGCAGACTGGCTTCTACATTGTCGAATAAAGGATCGACTCGCAGCAGCCGGAGTTGGTTTTCTAATGAAGATGTGCTTAAAGGTATTCCGGCACCGAGTCGAATTCGGCTGCGGATGTAACTTTTATGCACTCTTTTATTTCCTTCTACCTCAATTCGGGCTAGCTTGCCTTCGATCGCTTGAATTTTGACTACCCCTGCGGTGATAGTTTGGGGTGGCAAGACTGCTCTGGAAGTGATGTACCCGCGACTGAGGTAAATTTCGGTAATTTTGTCGGCGATTTGTTGGATCTGTTCTAGGGTGGCAGAACGGCCCTCAAACGGCTTGATTAAGGCGTTAATTTCGTCTTCACTTAATATGGTGCTGCCAACTACTTCAATTTTCTGCACCTGAATTATCGTATTCGGCAGCGGCTGCGGAACTGGTGACGGGGGTTGGGGCGCAACTGTTGGTGGTGTTTGGGGAGGTTGTGGGGAAGGCTGCGGGACTGGTTGCAGAAATCGATCGCGATTTGGATCTGGTTGAGTCGGGGGCGGTGGCAGGTTTGGAGGTGTCTGGGGTTGGTTTTGGGCTAAAACATTGCAATCTAGGGGGTTATGACATTTTGGTTGGTTGTCTGCGAAATTTTTGGCTTCGGGCGACGGGCGCGTATCACAATCTGTTTGATTAATTGTAGAACAGCGATCGGGCTGATTCTCGATCGGGCTGCTTTCGGGAAAATCGGGGAGTTGATTTAAGTTGGTTGCAGTTTCATATTGTTGGATTTCCAGTTTTTGGAGTGCTAATGCTTCGTTGTCCGTATTTGCTGAGTTGTCAGTGGCCGAAAACTGAGAAATATCATTTATTTGGGATATAGCTTTATTGGCATAAAAGCAAGCGATAGGAAGGGCTGTTAGAAGTGAAATCCCCAACCGAAATATTGCAATATTTGCTCTCGGGCGCATAATTAATGTGTTTTGTAAAATAAGTTTGTCTTCTGCTTGACTCTGCAAGTTTACCATTTAGTATTGGGCGCAATTTTACTATAAAAATTTGAACAGTCCGGCTTTCAAGAGGCAAGCGAAGCTGAAATGCTCATGAACACAAAAATTTGAATTTATTCAGGACGATCGACAAACAAACCCCCAACACCCCCAAAATCATCTGTGGCGCTGGCAGATACCGCCCTCGAAACCGAGTTTTTGGTACGCCGCGCACAAATAGAATTATTTTTTGGTTATGGGTGTTAACTCACTGGCGACTAATGGTGCTTGGGCGATTTTGCCGAGTTCGACCGAGCTTAACACTTCTGACCACTTGGTGGCTAAACTGGTATCGCTGGGAGACTCTAGGCGCAGTTGAGCTAGAGTTGCCAGGTACTCGTACCAGAGACCTTGTTGGGCGAAGATGCTGAGCTTGGCGTGACTGTCGGGCGATCGATCCAACTGTGTTTTCACTGTTGGGGCGAGTGCGGTGCGGTTGATCCACCCGGACACGAGAACATCATCTGTATAGCTTTGCGGGCTACATTTGATAGTAAAGTACCATTGATAGTTTTTGCCCACTTCCAGGGCTGGCGAGTTGCCGTCGGAGCCGAGGCTGACGCTAACGATACCGCCACGGCTAGTTACCATCCGAAAACTTTTTTTGTATACTGTTTTGTCACTTTCGTCTGCTAACTCAAACTGAACTGTTTTGTCAACGGCTGCGGGAATGTAGTAGAAAAATGTCGGCTTTCCTGATATGGTTTGCCCCATAGTTGATTGGGGAATCAAGGCTGTTATCGGAGTGGGGCAGACTAAGCCCCTAGTTCCTCCCCCTTCCCGCCTTCCGGGTACTCCCTGTTCCGGCGGTTGAAAGTTATTCCAAGCGGCTCCGGGTTGCTTGCTGTTGGTTCTGTTTCCCGTCTGTCCGGGGGGTTGAGCTGTTTGCAAGTTGAGGGGTAGCTGCGGTGTTGAGGGGCGGTGGACGCTGTTTGCGGGGCTGTTGATAGCCTCGGCTGGTATAAAGAAACTACCGGTGCCAACTGCCTGTAAAGACAGAATTAAGGAAAGGGCGCTGGTGTTGAGAGCAGACTTCCAAGCCATGATGAACCTGCCTTCTGATGAACCTAAGAACTCGATCGC
The DNA here is from genome assembly GCF_036705055.1 of Microcoleus sp. CZ3-B2. Classification (NCBI taxonomy): domain Bacteria; kingdom Bacillati; phylum Cyanobacteriota; class Cyanophyceae; order Oscillatoriales; family Microcoleaceae; genus Microcoleus; species Microcoleus sp. CZ3-B2. Next base: position 67,840 of record NZ_JAUBTN010000006.1, read on the forward strand.
ACATTTTTATTCTACCCAAGGTTTTGGCGGATATAGTAATCTGTTGTACTTAATTTATATCTTGAGCCAGATACGATTAGTTTGGCTGCTGTGACGGAAATAGAATTCTGTGTAGCGTTTTGGCGCGGTGGTTTAGTGGTTATACTTAGCTGCATTCACAGCAGCAAGTTGGGTTGACCTTGTTACGCCCAATTTTGACAATGACTAATATTCCGGGTTTGTTAACTGCGACGACAGGCTAAAACTCGTATTTTCGCAAACAAACCCGGTTGATGCGTTAGTTTTGGAGACCGGGAATCTCGGTAATGAAGATCGGTGGATCTCAAGCGATCGGCTACAAGTCAAAAGTCAAGTTTTCTGTACAATACCGACAAGAAATTTAGCATGAACCTCGATTCACCAGTTATCTCGGACAAACAGCCTTCGGGGCTGCGAATGGTCAGACCGATCGGTGTATCTGCACTGCACGGCATTGCTTTTTTGGGAAATCGGTTGTTCGGTGTCGATCGCGCCGAAGGGCTGCTATTGGAGATCGATCGAGAAACTGACAACACTACTGTTTTGAATCCTTATCAAACGGTTAAGTTTGCGGGCGCAACCGGGCTGGCTATTTGGGAAGATACTCTCTGGTTTGCGCGAGGTCAGGATATTTGTTGCTGTCCGGGTGCAATTCGCGATGGGGCGATCGCACAACTCAAACCGGAACATTTTGTTTCCCTTTCTTATCCAGTTGACGGGATTGCGATTTGGCAATCTACGCTTTACGTGACTTGCCAGAGATTGGGCTATATTCTGGTTTTTGACGGGAAAACTGGTCGGGAAATTACTCGATTTTTTGCTCCGGGTATCGGAGTAGAAAATATCACAATCCGGGATGAGGAAATTTGGATTTGCGACAAAACCGAGCAAACTGTTTACTGTTTGGAACGGGCCACAGGAGAAATTAAATTTAGCATTTTGACTCCCTTTGAATATCCTTCTGGCTTGGCTTTTCACAAGGATTCAGAGACGGGAGAAGAGGTTCTCTACGTGGCTTATGCGGGCGATGAGCTTTATATCCGGGATGACCCGAATTCGGAAGATCCTTTTCAGTTGACGAAGCGCGATCGCACTTTTATTCACCCTTTGTCTTTTCACTACAATGAGGCAGAATGCTACGCTTTGTCAAACGGTTTTTTGATAGAAATGTCCTATGTGGAGGAACTGTCTCCTCTGGATGAGGTAGAAATCGACAATTTGGAGTGGCGGATTGCTTTACCTTCGGAAACTCACCGGCAAAAGGTGAGGAAAATTACGCCAGTCGGGATGCCTTTTACTGAGGAAATTCAGGAAGGGGAACGGGTGGCGGTGTTTAAGTTCGATCGCCTGATGAAGGGGGAACGGCGAATTTTTGGCTGGAAGGCTTTGTTGGAAGTGCGATCGATTAAGTATCAATTGTCGCCTCGGGATGTGGAAAAAATTCCAAAACTGTCGCCGGAGTTTGAAGCTAAGTATTTGGTGGATAATGATAATTTGGCGATGGATACGGAGATTGTGCGATCGGCTGCGGTGGCCTCAATTGGCACAGAAACTAACATTCTCAGGCAATTGTTGAGCATTCGCAATTTTGTTTACGACCAACTTTCTTACGGAATCAGGCCTCACATAGACACACCCGATATTGTACTGCGGCGCGGCATCGGTTCTTGTGGCGAGTACGTAGGGTTGTTGTTGGCTTTGGCAAGGTTAAACGGGATTGCTTGCCGCACAATTGGGCGTTACAAGTGTCCGGCTTTTGCTGACAGAAAAGGTGTGCCGCTGGAACCAGATTTCAATCATGTTTGGCTGGAGTTTTACATTCCGGGCTTTGGCTGGGTACCGATGGAATCTAATCCCGATGATATTCAAGATAGAGGCCCTTATCCTTTGAGATTTTTTATGGGCTTAGCTTGGTACCACGTAGAAATTGGTAAGGGAATTCGGTTTCAAAGTCTCACCAGCGGGGGCGTTCCTCTGAAGAAGGAGGATGTTTCCGTGGGGACTTTGGCAATTAATCATGTCCGGTTTACAATTTTGGAAGAGTTGTTGTAAGGTTTGTACTGAGGAATGCGAGTCTGCAGAGTTTGATGAGGACTTATATTCCTCGTTACAAGCCAATTTGATTGCGGTTGTGCGATCGCACATAATCTCAAATCTAAGCCAAGCAGGAGGGGTTGTGGAATTTTCTATTGCTAATTTTCTCGTTTTAGTGGCCTTTGTACTGCTGGTGACTGTCACTGGCGGGGTTGCATATTTGACTTCGGTTGAGTGGCGCGATCGCAGGCGGTTAGATAAGGCTAAACGGAAAAAATAGTCGCTGTTTGCTATTGACAAATTGCATTTTTTATTAAATAAAATAAGACGACCCCAATAGGTCGTCTTGTTTTTTGGTTGAGGTATTTTTACCGCAGATTAACGGAGATTAACAGAGTTGATGCCGATCTATTGGTTAATTATCCATCCGCGAATCAGTTCGTTTACCTGTTCCGGTACTTCATCGTGGGGACAGTGACCGGCTTTGATAAAGTGTTCTGTCAACTGCGGATAGTGTTGGCGAAATTTGGCGCTTCTGTCTGCAGAATTCATCCACGGATCGCCTTCTCCCCACAGCATCAGCAGCGGAGAGGTTAATTGACTCAGCAATAGGTCGATTTTTTCGCCTTGGGGTGTTCGGAATACGGAGGCGAATACTTTGGGGGCACCGGGATCGCAGGAGGGAAGGTAAATTTCTTCTACTAATTGGTCTGTGACGGCGCTTTGGTCGAGATACACTTTTTCTAGGGTTTTCCGAATTGTCGATCGCTGGCGCGCGTACTGGAACAGCAGAAAACTTGCCCAATCTTGCTGAAATAAGGTTTTAGCTACCACAGATATAGCTTTTTGCACGGGCGGGGCTTCGGGTGCCGGTTGGGGTTCGCTGAAGGGGCCGGCGCTGTTGATTAAGATCAGTCCGGTGGCTGATTCGGGACGCTGGGCGGCGACACACAAGGCGGCGTAGCCTCCGAGGGAGTTGCCGGCGAGGACGGCGGGCCGGCCGATGACGTTGGTGATGAAGTCGTGGAGTTGGTCGCGCCAGAGGTCGCCGCTGTACTGGATTTCGGGTTTTGCCGATCGCCCAAATCCGATCAGGTCGATCGCCCAGACTTCAAAGTCTTTGCTCAGGCCGCTGATATTTTTGCGCCAATGGTCTGTGGACGCGCCAAAACCGTGAATTAACAGCAGGGGAGGGCGTTCGGGATGTCGATCGCCGGAGCGGACGTAGTATACTGAATGGCCCTGCCACTGCCAGTAAGTGCCGGCTATAGGGGCTGTGGTGATCGTTGGGGTCGTTTGCATAATGTAAAGAAATAATTATTTACTTTAACTATTGTATCGCGACGTTCAGATTTATAAAGTTCGGTAAACGCGCATGAGATTCGCCAGCAAAGGATTTGTCAATTTTGGCCGTCTGGGCGATCGCGGGCAATCTCACTCATTTGCCATAAGTTTTGTAACAAATATTGATTTAATCAAGATTACTGCAGTGCGATTTTTTTTCGCCGACCGGCATTGGAGAAATAGATCGGGTCTTGATGGCAACACACCTAGGTATGATGTTCGTGTCCTAAGGCGGCCCGATCGCTCTGTGGGGTGAGAGAGTCTGGCGCGATCGGCGATGGTTCTAGGGAGCGATGTTTTAATAGATATTTTAGATTGTTTATGGCTGGGGATCGTTTCGTGCCGCGACTGTTTACGGCTTGGGAGATGTCGCGGCGATCGCCCGCGAGTTGCCTCGCTCCGACATCAAAAATCTGGTGCAAGTGAAACTGATAAGTAAAAATTACTGAGGGTTGCCACTATTCGTTTCTGAGAATCCCAGAATATTTTGTGACGTTGTTTGCTTTGCTTAAATGCCTAAATACTCTAAGATAGAAATAGAGTGGCGCAGCTCAATTAATTAGCATTTTGAATACTAGGGAGCCAACTTATGCAGGGTGTGAAGTTCATCCACCTGAAAGTTAGGGAGTTTTCTGAGTGATTGCTATTTCAACCCGTCCGACCGGACGCAATTGGATTACGATTAGCTTCGCTTCTACCCTATACCTTTGTCCTGTTTTGGATCTGCTCCTAGCAGAGGTTCCACAGCGGTGGCAAGCGGAATTGCGGTTAGGGCTTCAAGAAGCTTTGGTAAATGCGGCTAAGCATGGAAACAAGTTAGACCCCGGTAAAACAGTTGGAGTCCGTTTTTCGATCGTCCAAAACCAATACTGGTGGGTGATATCCGATGAAGGTGCTGGCTTTAAAGCTCCTTGCGGTTGCGATCTTGATACCGATAATTTCGACAGTCTCATAGCAGAGGATGTTGCAGATAACTCTGCACTCCCCCATGTGGAACAAGAATGTGGTAGGGGGCTGTTTATTCTTTACCAAATATTCGATCGGGTAGAGTGGAATTCTCAAGGTACAGAGTTACGGCTGTGCAAAGAAGTTTCCAGTCGCTACCGGCTGCCTCGTTTGCACTAAAAATGATATTTTGCAGCAGTTTTAGGTTCGGCTAGACTGGCAAATTTTTTCGTTTCCCCGCTGAAGCAGGGATTGAAAATTTGGATTATCTGGCTATTGATACTAGATGATAATGCAAAATTTGAGTTTTGAGTTAGAAAAGTATAAAATCTTTTTTAACTCGCAATCGCGCTGCTCGATCGAGCGGCGCGATCGTCTGATTTTTTAGCAACAAATCCGCTGTTCACCTCAAGACTCAGCGACTCACAATTATTTGCCGTGGGTGGGACAGGGAGGAGCAGAGATCGATCGATCCAGCCATCCTGCGGCTTGTTGTAAGCGCGGGAGAGCTTCTTCTGGCTGTTTTTTGAGCAAAAACACCAAAGCGGCCGCAGCTTGCTCGCCCGCCCGCGCAGAACGGTTGGCTTTGAGACGGTGCCAATCTTTTTCGGAGATGGCGAGGCGCGCTGCTAGAGCTTGAGCTAGTTCTACCGTGCTAAGCTCGTTGAGGTTGACAGTTTGGGTTGTTTGTGCGGTTTCAAGCATAGGTGGCAATTATAGGGATTTGGCTAGGGTTTCTGAATTTTTTAAATAACTGCACATAATAATAACAATTTAATTGGGAATCGGTTTTTTTTATTCTCGTCAGGTTTGCAGATCGAAATGCCTCAACAGCCGTCAGAGTTAAGTCAAAAAGAGCAAGAAGACGAGTTTGTGCAGGCGATCGCAGCAGTGGAGCGATCGCTCGCAGCCGTCAAAGAGCGTTACACTCAAATTCAGGTCGATCGACAGCGCCAAGACGAACTCGGGCACCGGCGCGAAGACGTGCGCCAGTCTCTGCGCCAAAATCCATTGCCGCAACTCAAGCAAGAATTGCGGAAAATTGAGCAAGAATTGGAAACGATCGAGTTAAATTTAGAAAGCAGCCTGTTTTCTTGGGGAAGCATAAAACAACCTTTTTGGCAAGCAGTTCGCTTTGGGGGACTCGGCATTTTGATCGGTTGGATTTTGAAATCCTACGCGGGTTGAATTATGTTGGGATTTATGATTTTTTTTACCGCAGAGGGCGCAGAGGGCGCAGAGGAAGAGAAAAGAGAGAATTTTGGTGCAAAATATTAAATAAATAGGAGTGGATATTATGACAAGTCAACGAATTGCAGCAATTTTGCGCGGTGGTGAACCGGGCGAAACTGTCACTGTTCAAGGTTGGGTGCGTACTAAGCGCGAATTGAAAGAATTTGCCTTTGTGGAAGTTAACGACGGTTCGGCGATGGCTAATTTGCAGGTAGTCATCAATGCTGATTTGCCGGATTTTGAAAATATACTCAAACAACTTAATACAGGTGCATCTTTAGAGGTGTCGGGAGTGCTGGTAGCGTCACCTGCGAAAGGACAGCGAATTGAGTTAAAAGCCTCGCAAGTACAAGTTTACGGCGAAGCAGACCCGCAAACTTATCCGCTGCAAAAAAAGCGCCATTCCTTGGAATTTTTGCGGACAATCGCCCATTTGCGGCCGCGCACAAACACCCACGGCGCTGTGTTTAGAGTCCGCAATGCTTGTTCGGCGGCGGTACACCAATTTTTTCAGGAACGCGGCTTTTTGTGGGTTCACACTCCAATTCTCGCTGCTAGCGACTGCGAAGGTGCGGGGGAAATGTTCGCCGTTACTAACTTTGATTTAAAGAATGTGCCGCGCACGGATTCGCAAGAGGTTGATTATGCGAAGGACTTTTTTGGCAAGCGCGCTTATTTAACAGTTAGCGGCCAGTTGGAAGCGGAAGTTATGGCGATGGCTTTCGGCAATGTTTACACTTTTGGCCCGACTTTTCGAGCGGAAAATTCTAATACTTCGCGACATTTGGCTGAGTTTTGGATGATTGAACCGGAGATGGCTTTCTGCGATTTGCAGGGTGATATGGATTTGGCTGAGGCGTTTTTAAAGTACATTTTTAAGTACGTTTTGGAGCATTGCCCGGAGGATATGGAGTTTTTCAACGAGCGGATTGATAAGACGGTTTTGGCTACTGCTGAAAATATTATTAACAATCAGTTTGAGCGGATTACTTACACGGAGGCGATCGCACTTTTGGAAAAAGCCGACAAAAAATTTGATTTTCCCGTAAGCTGGGGCTTAGATTTGCAGTCGGAACACGAGCGCTATTTGGCTGAGGATTTGTTTAAGAAGCCGACAATTGTCAGCGATTATCCGGTCGGAATTAAAGCATTTTATATGCGTTTAAATGAAGACGAGAAAACCGTGCGAGCTATGGATGTTTTGGCTCCGAATATTGGGGAAATTATCGGCGGTTCCCAGCGGGAAGAACGGCTGGATGTGTTGGAGCGGCGCATGGAAGCGCAGGGGATGAATAAGGAGGAGTTGTGGTGGTATTTGGATTTGCGCCGCTACGGTACTGTGCCTCACGCTGGCTTTGGTTTGGGGTTTGAACGGTTGGTGCAATTCATGACGGGAATGGGGAATATTCGCGATGTAATTCCGTTTCCGAGAGCGCCTTTGACTATTGATTTTTAGTTGCAGACGGCGGTTGAAACCGCACCTACAAAAACAAAGTCCGCCTCTGCGGACTGAAGACAATAACATAATCTTCACAGCGTGTTCTTTAACCCGCAGAGGCGGGTTTGGTCTGTATAGACGCGGTTACTGGTTCCCAGGCTCCAGCCTGGGAACCTATATCCAGAGGCTCTGCCTCGCTTGGTAAAATGGAGGCAGAACCTCCCGGCGTTACCAGGCTGGAGCCTGGTAACGAGTAATCTAAAATATAAAATCTCAAATGGTATGAGTTAATGGTTCTTAAAATCTTATCAAGTTCCACAACACCAAATGTCACTTGGGAAGCCCTACCAGCCGACTTTGTATTACCGGACGATCCTGTGGAAAATATTCAACAACCGCCGCTTGCTGCTGCTCTCACCGATGCTCTGGGAGCCGCTGGACGCATTGAACAGATCGCCCTGATCGGTTCCAATTTTGGACTGGTAGCGACGGTAAATAAGCAGACTGTCGTTAAAGCACCGGATTGGTTTTTCGTGCCGCAAGTGCATGGAGTTGCAGAGGGCACGATTCGCCGCAGCTACACGCCGAATCTGGAGGGTGCGCCGGTATCGGTGGTGATGGAGTTTTTGTCTAATGAAGATTACAGCGAATTGTCCGTGCGATCGACTCCTCCCTACGGCAAGCTCTACTTCTACGAACAGATTCTGCAAGTGCCAACCTATGTGACTTACGACCCCTACGAACCCAAGCTGGAAGTGCGGTATTTGCTCAATGGAGCCTATGAAACGCAGGCTGCTGATGCGTCAGGGCGGGTGCGGATTCCAGAGTTTGATTTGTGGCTGGGGATTTGGTCGGGGGAACGGCTGGGCCAAACTATGAATTGGCTGCGCTGGTGGGATGAAGCTGGAAATTTGCTGCTGTGGAGTTCGGAACAGGCGGAATATGAACGGTTGCGGGCGGAACATGAACGTCTGCGGGCGGATTTATTGGCGGCTAAGTTGCGGGAGTTGGGTGTTGATATCGATCGGCTGGCCTGACTCGGGCGATCGGGGAAATCGCTACTCAATCCAAATTGACCATAGGGCGCTTCAAACCCAGCATTACTGCTTGAATGCGATCGGGTTCAAATTGGTATTATAGCGCGATCGCTTACCAACTAAGCATTAATTAGATCGGCCAGATCGGGGGAAAGAAAGAAGTGGGGAAATAGTAAAGTCTCTAAATAGTGAAAGTTTATTCCATAAAGTTTTTTAATTTCCTTAATCTGTCCAATAATCTGCTCCTTATTGATACTATGATTGCTTTTAATTCCCACAATCATTATATTTTTACTCGTATGTTCAGCAGCTATAAACTCAAAAACCTTAGTCTTATAGCCAGACAATTCAAGTAAAAGCGCTCTCAATCCATCAGTCACTATTTCCGATTGCCTCTCCAGCAAAATACCAGACTTTAGGAGATCCTTCAAAACCATATTCGGATGAATTTGTTTCCTAACTTGCTTGTGGCAGCATGGTGCTAGGATGATCAAAGAAGAATCAGACTGTATCCCTTTATAAATTGCATCATCTGTTGCAGTATCGCAGGCATGAAGTGCGATGGTTATGTCTGATTTTTCTGCGCTATAGTTACTGATGTTTCCTTGGTTAAAATATAACCTTTCAAAATTAACTGATTGGGCAACAGAGTTACAAAAATCCACTAAATGTATTCTGCTTTCTATACCAATCACCGATGCTTCCTTGTCTAAAATATTGTTCAGAAAATCATATATTGCGAAGGTTAAGTATCCCTTGCCTGAACCCATGTCAACTACAGAAATATGACTTTTTTCTGCCAATCCTGATGATTCAACTAAGCCATGTATGATTTCCACAAACTTATTTATCTGTCTGAACTTATCTTCCATCGTTCTTACGACATTACCTTGACTATTGGTAATGCCTAATGCTCTGAGATATACATTATTTTCTGATTCAATATACCGTTTCTTCCTGCGGTCGTGTTGCTGCGGAGTCGTATCAACAGGATTGGTAAAAGTGGGCTTGATAAAATTAATTTTAGGGTTTTTATTTTTGCCATACTCAAGTTGAACATCTTGCTCGATCGAGAATAATCTAATACTCATAAATTCACTGCCAATCAGGGTTTTGATTAAATCTAATCCCTCTTCGATTGGGTGATTTTTGACTATTTCCTTAGTTTTGTAACTATAGGTGAAAGAAAGCTTTATGCTTGCTTTTAATTGTACAATTCTCACAATAATTTTAGTTAAACCGTCTTCTCCTCCTCTATACTTTCCTAAAGTTAATCTGATGAATTCTTGACTTTCTATACTAGAACCTAGGATTAACTCGAATTGCTCTTGTGTGGTTATATTCATTATATTATTCATTAGCCGTAAGGTTCGCACTCGAAAATTTATATCAAATTCGTTAGCATCGGAATCGTAAATTCACAGTTAACAGTTAACAGTTAACAGTTAACAGCTAACAGTTAACATCATGTATGAGTGCAACCGGAATTGATATTACAAATTAGATTCACAATCTCACAGTGACGCACCACACAATAGTCTGGTGCGTCACAGGAATCATCGATTAAGTCGCGGACGGAATTGTGATATCAACAGATTGCACTTTTACCGCAGTTCCCAAACTCGATAGTGGCGGTTGAATTGCCGCAGTATTTCCCACTACTAATGTTACCAGATTCTCCGGTTTCAAGTAAGTCTTGGCTACGCGCTGCACGTCGGCAATTGTGGCTGCTTCGATGCTGCGGCGGTAGCTAAAAATGAAATCTTCGGGATAACCGTAGTATTCGTAGCGCATTAATCGCGACAATGTTTGACTCGGATTTTCAAATTTGAAGATGAAAGAATTGAGGGTGGAATCTTTAGCAAAAGCTAATTCTTCGGCGGTAATTGGTTCGGTGCGAATACGATCGATCTCAGCGCGAATTGCCTTGATAAACGGTACTGTCGCGTCCGATCGCGTTTGGCCACCAGCGACAAACACTCCCGGATAGTCATATCTCGGACTCCAAGCGGCGTAAACTGTGTAAGCTAAACCTTGGCGCGATCGCACATTATTGAACAAACGCCCGCCAAAACCGTTCAAAACCCCATTCATCACGTCCAAAGCACCGTAATCTGGACTGTTGAGCATTCCGCCCAAATGTCCCATCTGCACGTAACTTTGACTCAATTGTGGCTGGTTTACAAAAAATACGCCGCTCTCCTTTGCGGGCGATACCGTTGGTAGCGCTGGCACTTCTGCATTTTGAGTCGGTTGCCAATTCCCGAATTTTTGCTCCACGAGCGATCGCATTTTAGCAGTATCAAAGTCACCCGAAATACCCAAAATCATATTCTTGGGGTGGAAATACTTCTGGTAGAAACTCACCAAATCGTCGCGAGAAATATTTGCGATAGTCTTGTATTCTACCGTGCGGGCGTAGGGACTGCGATCGCCATAAATTAACTTTTCAAACTCGCGCCCGGTAATATCGTTAGGATCGTCATTGCGGCGGGCGATCGCACCTTGAGTTTGATTCTTCGCTAAATCCAACTTTTCCTCTTCAAAAATTGGCTCTTGAATCACCTCCGCAAACAAGTCAAACACCGATTCCAAATCTTCAGCTAAAGCACTAAAATTAGCGCTACCAGAAGTAACATCAATCCCCGTTTCTACCGCAGCCGCTTGCTGTTCTAGCAACTGATTTAATTCATCAGCCGTATGCCGGCCCGTGCCGCCAGTTCGCATCACTTCTCCCGTCAAACCTCCCAATCCAATTTTATCTGCAGGTTCAAAGCGATCGCCCGTGCGAAATAGCGCCGTTCCCCCGACTAACGGGAGTTCCCTGTCTTCCATCAGATAAACTCGGATGCCATTTTTTAGCTCGAAGCGAGTGTATTTAGGCAGTTTAATTTCTGGCACCGCCGGGAATGTTAATTCGTCATAGTGTTTGGGCCCTGCCGCGAAGGAAGGTAACAAATTAAACGTGCCCAATGAAACAGTAAAAATGCAAAGTGATAGCAGAAATAACTTTACTTTTTTTAGTTTCAATTTAGTCCTTTTCATTCTTTCTCCTAAGTTTAATCTGTTGACAATTCGACGAGGCAGAGCCTCGGGATCTGCATTTCCAGGCAGAGCCTGGAAACGAGTTTTTTTTACCTTTTTAACTGGTTTAACTGGTTCCCGGGCTATGCCTGGGAACCGATATCTAGAGGCTCTGCCTCGCTGATTTGAAATGAAGGATGTTGCTCGCTGATCTGCGTTTATCTGCGTTCCCAGGCAGAGCCTGAAAACGAGCTAATGACTGATGACTGATGACTGATGACTGATGACTGATGACTGATGACTAATGACTGATGACTAATGACTGATGACTGATGACTTCTTAAAGCGACAAAAGCTTACCAATCGTGCGGTTTTCCGGGCGGAAAGTTGCCTGAGAAACTCGCTGAATGTCAGCAGGCGAAACAGCCGCGATCGCATCCAATTCCTTAAACAAATTTTTCCACGAACCAGTTTTTACTTGATAGTCCAGCAGCGAAAAAGCCATGCCCATATTAGAATTGAGCGATCGCAATAAACCCGCTCTCGCCTGAGTTTTCACCCGCTCCAATTCCATAGCAGAAACCGGCTCATTTTTCAGGCGATCGATTTCCTTACTCAAAGCCGCAGCTACTTCATCAACCGTCTTGCCCGGAGCAGTTTGAGCATAAAATAACATCAAATTCGGGTACTTTTCCCCCGGATAGCCACTGAAACCTTGAGCCGCTAGCGCCAGTTGCTGCTGCTCTACCAAAGACTTGTAAAGCCTAGAAGTGCGGCCGTTGCTGAGCAAAGAACCAATAATTTCATAAATCGCATTGTCGGGATGATTCATCGCCGGCCTGTGATATCCTTCCAAATACCAAGGTTGAGTTTTTAACTTCAGCGTGACTTCCTTGGTTTGCGTTTGCGGAGGCTCCACAATTTCCAATTCAGAAGGCGCTGGTTTCGCTTTGTAGCGACCGAAATAAATTTGAGCGAGCCGCTTCACTTCCGAGGCTTTCACGTCTCCTACCACCGCTGCTGTTAGCTTGCTGGGGATGTAGTGAGTCTCAAAAAACTTCTGCACGTCTTCTCGTGTCAGGTTTTTAATGTCTTCGGTGTAGCCAATTACGGGGCGGCGGTAGGGATGAACCGAGAAGGCTGTGCTGGCAAAAGCTTCAACCATTTGTCCGATCGCAGAATTCTCAGTTCGCAGCCTCCGTTCTTCTAAAATTACCTGTTTTTCCTTGTAAAATTCCCGAAATACAGGTTCTAGAAATCGCTCTGATTCCAGCGACATCCACAGTTCTAATTTGTTAGCTGGGAGGCTGTAAAAATACATTGTCGAGTCGGTAGAAGTAGCGGCATTTAGTCCGACTCCGCCTGCTTGTTCGACTATTTTGCCGAATTCGTTGCGCTTGACAAATTGCCCTGCTTCTGCTTCAACTTTGTCCAATTCTGCTCTAAACTTGGCGACTTCTTCGGTTTTGCCGATCGCCTTGGCGGATTGCATTTGCTCGAAGAGTTCGTCTTGTTTTTCTAGCAGCGGCTTTTCGGCTTTGTAGTCGGTAGTGCCGATTTTTGGCGTACCCTTAAAAGCTAAATGTTCGAGATAGTGGGCGACTCCGGTTTGACCGTCGGGTTCGTTTGCGCCTCCTACGTCAGCGTGAATTAAAAACGATGCTACGGGCGATCGGGGCCTTTCGAGCACCACGAATGTCATGCCGTTGTCGAGCTTGAATTCGGTGACTTGCTCGATTACTCGATCGAGCGACGGTTGAACAGACATTGCTGGAGAGCCGTTAGCGGGCATCTCGCGGGCGGAGGCGATTTGAGGGCAAATTCCCCACCACAGCATTACAGCAGCCAGCAGGGAGGCGATGAATCGAGTTGGGCGGGGCGATTCCCTAGGGGATAGCTTCGCCGCGCGTGGTTTTTGGAACTGCGGGGTCATTCGATTTTAGATTTTAGATTGGGGATTTTGGATTGTCAAACAAATAAATGTTGGCGATCGATGCCAGGGATGCTTTTCTAAGGATAAAGATTTTTGGAGGCATAAGCGATCTGTTGCGCCGCAGATGTTAGGCTGATACAGCCAATCTCAAAAAGAATCTGGATCTCGGCGAGGAGTTTGAAGTTTAAGATTAAAGCCGCGCACAACTTAAAACTTAACATTATTTCGCCCGTCCGTCCCAAACCCGCAATTCCAAGTCACCAATTACCGATTAAGCCATGCGAATTTTTAATCAGTCTCCTCCTTCAGAAACAGAAACCAAAAAGCGGATTTTACAAGCGGCTGTGCGGTTGTTTGCCCGCAGCGGATACGACGGTACGACAACTCGCGATTTAGCAGCGGCGGCAGGGGTGGCGGAGGGTACGCTATTTCGGCATTTTGATAATAAAAAAGCAATTTTGATTCAGGTAGCGACGGAAGGATGGGTGGAAATATTGACGGATTTGCTGACAGAATTGAGCGAGATGGGCAGTTACAAAGCAGTGGCTCAGGTGATGCGCCGACGGATGCTGAATATCCGCGAAAATAGCGATATGATGCGGGTGTGTTTTTTGGAGGCTCAGTTTCACCCGGATTTGCGCGATCGCATTCAGTTAGAAGTCATCGGAAAAATGAGCGTTGTGGCTGAGGCTTTTTTTGAAACGGCGATGGAAAAAGGAGTTTATCGGAAGATGAATCCGAAGATTGTCGCTCAGGTATTTTTGGGAATGTTTGCAGTAGCGGGTTTCAGTCAAAATACGATTGGGGAACCAAATGCTTCTCCGCAAGAAATGCAGGAAATGGCCGAAGGATTAGCAGATATTTTTCTGAACGGCGTTTTAGTTAAAGATTAGTCAGTAGTCAGTAGTCAGTAGTCAGTAGTCCTATCAAATCCTCTCTTCATTGGAATAGTAAATTCACTGTTGACTGTTGACTGTTGACTGTTGACTGTTAACCGTTAACAGTTAACATCATGTATGAGTGCAACCGGAATTAATATCATTAGTCATTAGTCATTAGTCATTAGTCATTGAAGAGCGAATTTGTCGATCGCTCTTTGGGGACGCTCCCACTATATAATTCCGATGCTACCGGATTTAATATCAGGCGCTGGGGAGCGGGCATCTAAGTCAACACTAACCGAAATGCACACCTAAATGCTGAGATGCTCCCATAAGTTATTTAGTCCTATGCAAGAAGACTTTCGCTTTTAGACAGGGGTTTAAAACCCATACTAACAAAGCTCTACCTCGCTGACACTACTCGTCGTTAAACTCGTACACTTGCTGCACCCAATTCTCCCGAATATCCTGCCATTCATCGGACAATACTTCCCAAGTTGTATTGCTTTCTAGTTCCAGCAATAAACTTGATACTTCTTCCATAGTCGATGCTGAATGACAGTCTTCTACCCAACTTTTCCGGTAAATCTTCCAGTAATTTTGTACCGCTTCCCACTCGATTTCTGATTCCAATTCAATTAGATATTCTGCTAGCTGTGACGGTTCTACGGCTGCTTGCACTTTACTCTCCCAACTGTCGCGACGTTCTTTCCATTCTTTCGTCACAGCTTCCCATGTGAGGTTGCTTTCAAACTCTAACAGTAACTGGTTCAGTTCTACCATATTAAATGTTTTCTTGTTTGCAGTTTTTGCTATTTTATTACAAATTTTATTGATTTAGACTGTTTGTTTTTTATAATGAGCGATGTGGCTGAGGCTTTTTGGGAAACGGCGATGCAAAAACAAGTTTATCCAAAGATGAATCCGAAGATTATCGCTCAGGTATTTGTGGGAATGTTTGCAGTCGCGTGCTTCAGTCAAAATACGATGATGGAGCCGAATGCTTTAGTCATGAGTCCTTAGGAAAATTTAGAGCCTGAAAACGCATATTTACAGGCTCTGAATTGTCGAAACTACTCCTTAAACTTGTGCATTTGCTGTACCCAATTATCGCGATTATCCGGCCATTCATCAGCCATAGCTTCCGAATTTGTCTGGGTTTCTAGTTCCAGCAATAAACTTGATACTTCTTGAACAATGGATGCTCCCAGACATTCTTCTACCCAACTGTTCCGACGCTCTTTCCACTGAATATCAACCGATTCCCCCTGCAAGTTGGATTCAAATTCAACTAGCAATTTTGCTAGATATGTCAGGTTAACTGATGCTGCCACATCGCTAACCCAACTTTCCCGGCGCTCTTTCCATTCTTTTGTGACTTGTTCCGATTTGACGTTTCTTTCAAACTCTAACAGTAACTGATTTAGTTCTACCATCTTAAATGTTGGATTTTTTGTAGTTTATGCTACAATTATACCAAAATTTTCAATAAACAAAGTGTTAATTTTTTTTAAGATTGCGGTCGCAGTGAAACTACATAAGAAATAACTGAATATTGACACTCAAGCGGGCTTAAGCCACTGAGATTCTGCGGACAAAGCAGCTTTAGGTAACACCCAAAGTTTTACTCTCGCTACGGTAGTCAAACACCGTCTACACAGTCGATCAAGTTTTACACCTAACTTACTGGCTACTTTTCTTAGAATGTTGGCCGCGCCGTTCAGATCTGCATTGATTACAGTTCCATCGGCAGAGCGATACAAACCACGTTTAATTCGTTTTCCAGATGCTTTCCACCCTTCCGGCTTTTCACCGTACTTGGGTAGGGAGTCTCCATCAAGAAAACTACTCTTGGAAGTATATGCTTCTTCCGTTTCAGTGAACTTAACGCCGTGTAAGTTACACAGTTGTTTTAATCGGTCTTTCAATTTACCCAGAGGCATCTGAATAAACTTTTGATTGTTCAGTTTGCCCATATCAACATTAGATTTAAAACCTTGGTTCCATCCAATTACTAGATTACCGATACCGTGCTTCAAACAATGATCGACGATTAACTTTGCAGCTTTGTTGACACCATCGCGCATCTGGTGGTTGCGCTTACGGGTTACGCGGTCTAGCCAGCTATCCCAGTAACCTACGGGCTTTCCTTCCTTTCTAGTTGCTACTTTCTTGTTCCAAAGCTGATTCATCGCTTTTATGGTGCGAGCATCAATCAAGAAGGAATTTCCGAGCGTATCAACGCAAGCCGCTAAGTTGTCAGCAGTTCCCAAGTCAATTGATAGGGCTTGGGTACAATCTAAAACGTGTTGTTGACATTCTACTTCGTAAGACATCTCCAAATAGAAAGCGCCATTTTTTGGGAGAATAGTAAACTCTTTAACCTTTGAGCAGTCAAGATTTGACGGCATAGGCAAAAGAAATTCTGAAATTCCAAACCAGCGTCTAACTGTCAAGCCCAAAGAAAATCTCAACTGATTGCCAACTAATACTGGCTTTAATCCTCCAGAGTTTGGGTAAGCAACTTTGAACAGTTTCGATCCTTCTAAGTACCCCGGAGGCTTAGGTCTGAAAGGCAATTGACCTTCATTGTATAAGGCTCTTAATTCTTTAAAACTTTTAAAAGCCTCTGCAACCGACATCAAAGTTTGCTGCATGGGTGTTGAAGGCAGCGACTTAGCAACCATCGACTTTGCGATTGACGTTTCAAAAGACAAGTCAAACTTTCCGGTCAGCAACCTTCCTGTTTTGAAAAATGTCTGTCGAGCCAAATAGACAGCGCTGTTGTACAGCTTCCCAGATTGCCGACAAAGATAATTTAATACTGCCTCAACTTCTTTAGTGGGAGACAGCAATACTTGCTGTACTCCCATCGTTTTTTTGACCTTAGCCACCTCTTTTTCCTGTAAATTAAGTAAGTCGGTGGGGAAAAACACAACTGTGTTAAGAAAGATAAATGAGGCTCAAACCCCAATCCCTCCTGCATTCTGTCTCCTGACTCCTGCCTCATCCCAACTACAAATATTTACGCCTTTCTACTTAGTTGATTTATTTAGTTTAGATAAATATAGTGGAGAGGTCAAGTCATAACAACAAAACTTTATGTTGCCACTCCCGGAGTACAAAACCCACAACCACGTTAAATTATTGCTTAACTACCATTTTGTTTTCATTCCCAAACGTCGCAAGAAAGTTCTGGTAGGTAGTATAGCAACTAGACTGCGAGAGTTATTTTTAGCGCTTTCGACCGAGAAAGGTTGGGATATTCTGGCTTTATAAGTGGCCTCAGATCACGTACATTTATTTGTCGCGGTCAATCCGATGGATACTCCTGCGCTAGTCGTTAAGGCATTCAAAGGGCGTTCTAGCCATCATTTAAGGGCTGAATTTCCAGAACTAAAAAAGCTGCCATCCTTGTGAACGAGCAGCTATTTTGTTACTACCGCAGGTAATATTAGTAGTGAAGTTGTGAAGAAATACATAGAAGCTCCGCATCATTCGGCCAATTAAGAGGGAAAGAACACGGGGACTGAAGTCCCCCGTGTCGCTTACCTCTCAGGACTAAAGTCACTGAGTTTCCCGCATCCCGTATTAATTCTTATGAATGATGAATTTACGTTAGATATGTTAGACTTTCCCAGCGCTTGGAATCGGGGGGAAGGCGACTGGGCGGGAATAGCGGCAACTATGAAGAGAGGAGAAACTGTAGAAGTAATTCAAGAAGTTGGTTCTACTTTGTGGCAAAACAGTCTGCCAGACAATCATTCCTTATATTGGGAAGGGGAAAATCTGTCAACTATCAAAGGGCGAATTTGGATTAGTTTCACCCAGAGAAGATTTGCACCGGAATCTACTTTACCAAAGGTTCAGTTGCACCCGCGAGTGTTGTGGGTAGGGATAGGTTGCGAAGGCGGAACGCCACGGGAATTAATCGAAACTGCGATTCAAAATGTCTGTCGGGGCGCTCATTTGGCCGAAAGTGCGATCGCAGGTATTGCTACTGTTGATACTAAAGCAGGTGAAGTCGGTTTGCTGGAACTTTGTGCTGGGCGAAACTGGCCGCTAAAAACCTTTGCTGCTGATATTTTAAATTCTGTAGAAGTTCCGAATCCTTCCAATGTGGTAGCGCAAAAGGTCGGGACTAAAAGCGTAGCAGAAGCGGCTGCACTTTGTGCGATCGCCCAAATTGTAACCGCCCGCCAACATCAAGAAACGCAGATATCCATCAGTCATCCGCGTTTATCTGCGTTTGGGGGTGTTTCCCATCCCCTCTTAGTTCCCAAAAAAATCTTTCGATCGGAAAAAAAACTAGGCTCTGTTACAGTAGCGGTTGCTGTTTGCCCGATCGACTATCTGGGATAATATCTTCCTAATCCAAAGTGCCCGGATTCACAAAACGACCAATCAACCCAGAAACAAACGACAACACAATCGAACCAAACAAAGCAGGCCAAAAACCGTTAACCGCAAAACCAATATTGAATATACCCGCCAACCAGGAAGCCAAGGAAAGCGAAATTGCATTCACAACAAACAAAAACAAACCTAAAGTAATCACAGTCAAAGGAAGCGTCAGCAGTGTAATAATCGGCCTGACAACCGCATTCACTAATCCGATCACCACAGCAGCCACCATCGCCGCCGGAAAACTAACCACCGCAATACCTGGTACAATGTTAGCTGTAATCACCAGCGAAACTGCGGCTACTATCCAAGTTAAGAAAAAACTTAACATATCGCTTTTTTCATCTCCATCACTATTAATTGAGATTGTAACTGTTTGGTCGATCGACCAAAGTTCGGGATACACTACAAAATACCCACCTTGTGAGAATATCAGACTTATGAAACTCCGGCAACTAGCAGCATTCCTCTTAGCGCTAACTATCTTCATCCTCCCGCGGCCAGCCCTGGCTCAATCTAAATATTACGCCCCGCCGCTGTCCTTTAGCAACGCCGAACTCACAAGACGCGATTTTTCCGGTCAAATGCTGCGGGCTGCTGAGTTTTCTAACGCTAATATGGACTTAACTAATTTTTCTAATGCCGATTTGCGGGGAGCAATTATGAGCGCTTCGGTGATGACTGAGGCGAATTTGCACGGCGCAAATTTAACTAATGCCATGATCGATCAAATTAAATTTACTAAGGCTGATTTAAGCGATGCCATTTTAGTGGAAACAATTTTGTTGCGTTCTACTTTTGATGGAGTTGATATCACCGGTGCTGATTTTACTGACGCAATTATGGATGGCGCACAAGTTAAAGAATTGTGCGCGAAAGCCAGCGGAATTAATTCTCAAACAGGCATTTCTACTCGCGATTCCTTGGGATGTCGCTGATACCATCTCCGGTCAATTACTGATGATTGTTTGTTGGTGGGGGATAGTTTTTGAGAGTGTTTGGGGCGATTATGGTTGGTGAACTCGCCCCTAAAAAACCCTATTTTGTAGGCCAGGTTCACCCAAAATATATAACGATTAGCAACAATTTAGATAAACCCGCCCCCACACCACGAATAATTTACTTTGCTTTTTTCTGTGAAGCCTCATAATTATCGCTCATTAACTGATTAACTTCTGGATTGTAAATCCGCAGATAGTTCCAGTAATTCTCAAACACCGATTTTACGTATCCTTTCGTTTCAGGAAACGGAATTTTTTCCGCAAAAGCATCCGGATCGCTAAAGCTAAATCTCTTCAACCAATCTGCTACTGCATTCGGCCCGGCATTGTAACTCGCCACAGCTAACATCGAGTTATTCTTGTATTCGTCGTGAGTGTGATCCAAATACCAAGTTCCGAGTTTAATATTGTCGTCTATATTCTCCAATGAATATTTTTTGAGATTAATTTTCTCAGAAACCCAAGTTGCTGTCTCCGGCATTACTTGCATTAAACCTGTCGCGCCAACTACTGATTTAATACCAGGCATGAATCGCGATTCTTGCCGGATTAATGCTGTCACTAATAATGAATTTATTTGGCGCTCTTGAGACCATTTAACAATGGTTTCTAGGTACGGAAAAGGATATAATGCTTGCCAATAGGCCGACTGCTGTCTGAGGGCGAGGTATTCGGTTCTATCGTCTGGTTTTTCGCGCTGCCGCAAACTCCCAATCATCCACAAACCGTCTAAGTTGTCTCCTACTCCAATTCGCATTAAACCGTCGGTAAATTGTTCGGAAATACTCGGTTCGATGCGGTTGGTAAATTCTATTTGCCACAGCGTCCAAGCATCTCTATCTTGACCTAGTTGATAGAGTTCTTTTAATGCTGGAGAACCTGCGCTTGGTTCCGGGCGCTGAAGCGGCCGCACTACCTTGGGAGACAAATCTCGGACTGTGGTGAAGTCGCCTACTGGCCAGCCCAGAAGTACGGCCGACCGCCATGCAAAATATGATTCGGGATAGCGTAAAATCGTGTATTCAAATGATGTTTTTGCATCTTGGTTGCGGCCGAGTTGCTGCGCCCATTTCCCCACCCAAAATGCTGCTTCTGGCGCTGGTTCGCTGTCGGGATTGTTGGTGGTTAGTTCCCTCGCCCACTGCCAAGCTGATTTTAAATCTCCGGCTTTGGCATATTGTTGGGCGATCGCCCAACGTAACTCGCCGGCTTTATCAGAATTGCTGTATTTTGTCAATAGCAACTTGCGGGTATCTGAGGCGGATTTAGCACTGCTTGCTTTGTCGAGAAGTTTGGATTTGTCTAGCAAAGCTTCGGGGGCATAATTGGGAAATTTGCTAATCGCGCGATCGAGCAAAACCATCGCATCCTTGGGCTCATTCAGTCGCGACAGCCGAATTAAACCCAAACCAGTATCTTCGGAATCGGGAAAGGCCGCAATTAATTCTTGATAGGCAATTTTTGATTCGGGAATTTTGCCGTCAAGCCACAAACCGCGAGCTTTCCGGTAAAGATTTTTGGCGGTGCGGGGAGCTTTTCCGTAAGCAATTGCTCCTTTGCCGTAATCCTGTTTTTCCCAATACCCAAAGGCAATTTCTTCCCAATCTTCTGGTTTTAAACTAGCGCTGTTTTGCTGCACCAATTGTTCTAATAATGTACCGTAATCTTTGACATAATGACCGTGTTTTGCTACTAGCAGCATCAACTGCGGCTGGTTGGGATTTTCTTTTAACTTCTTCAGGGCAATTTCTATGCTGCGCGGATGAGCGGGAAATTCAGTAATTGCCTGCTGCCAATATTCCGGTTTTGACTTGCCTAAAACATATAAAGCTTCCGCTGCTACTGGGTCGTTGGGATAATTTTTTAGCAGTTCTTGCCAAGCTTTTTGTGCTTTGCCTTTGTCGCCACTTAATTCGTAAGCTTGGGCGCGTTTTTGGGCAATATGAGAGGCTAAAATAGGATATTGTTGCTCTAGTTTGTCCAATAATTCTAATGCTTTGGTGGCATCTCCTTGCTGGATTAAATCGCTCGCAAGCAGGTAGCGGGCGCGACTTTGAGGGGAGACTTCCTGCTGGGGATTGGTACTTGCAGGCTGCAGGGTGGCGAGTTCAACTAATTTCGCCGATCGCTCCTGGGGTGAGAGCGATACGAGCATCTTAACCGACGACGCTGCAGAATTCGCTGCATCTAGGGGCTGCTGAGCCTTCTGGAACGGGCCGACACCCATCAATTTTGCTGCAGCCACCAAAGAGCCGAGCACCATCACGCAAACTGAAACACTGATTAAAATAGAAAGTTGGGTTTTACGTTGCTTTAACATGGGAAAATTTCAGATAATTAAGAATAGAAAACCGATCTGTTGTCAAGAGGCATCACAGGCATCCTGGCTGTTCCATGCCATCGCTGGCATCGAGCCCGTTCCACGCTGATATAGTACCAGAATTTATTTTGATGTGGAGCGGGGAATTTGTGCGATCGATATATTTACGCGCACCAAGGAAAAACCACAAACCGCCCACAACAAAGTACAATCAAAAATCTCAAATCTAAACAGTAAATCAAAACATGGAATTTCTAGTCACCGATACGCCCCGTTCTGCTTGGACGGGAGATGCCCTAGCAATTGGTCTATTTGAGGACGCTTTGGAACTCACGGGCGATTTGGCACAATTAGACGAACAACTCGCAGGCACTTTAAAAGAGCTGATTCAGGAAGTAGATTTTAAGGGCAAAACCGGCACCAGCGCGATCGCCAGAGTCGGCGGCAACAATCCGATTCGCAAAATTGCGATCGTCGGTTTAGGAAAAGCCCCAGACTTAAAATTAGACACCGTGCGGCAAGCTGCAGGCGTTTGCGCCAAGTTAGCCAAAAAAGAGAAATGTAAAACCCTCGGAATTAGCTTTCCTCTCTGGAAAAACGCGCCGGACGCTACAGCAAGCGCCATCGTCGAAGGTGTAGAACTCTCCCTGCATCAAGACAACCGTTTCAAATCGGAACCAGACAATAAAACCCCGCAGGTCGAACAAATTCAGTTGCTCGGTTTTGCCGGTACCGAAAGTGCGATCGCCCGCGCCCGCCAAATCACTGCCGGAGTCATTTTAGCACGGGAATTAGTCGCAGCGCCTGCCAATTATGTCACCCCAATTACAATGGCCGAAACCGCTCAAAGTCTAGCTGCAGAATGCGGTTTAGAATTAGAAATATTAGAGCGGGAAGACTGTGAAAAACTAGGCATGGGAGCCTTTCTCGGCGTTGCCCTAGCATCGGATTTGCCGCCTAAATTTATCCATTTAACTTACAAACCCGCAGGCACACCGCGCCGTAAAATAGCAATTGTCGGCAAAGGATTGACCTTTGATTCCGGCGGTTTGAACATCAAAGGAGCCGGCAGCGGCATTGAAATGATGAAAGTAGACATGGGCGGCGCTGCGGCTACCCTGGGAGCGGCAAAGGCGATCGGACACATCAAACCAGATGTCGAAGTTCACTTTATCAGCGCCGTCACCGAAAACATGATTAGCGGTCGCGCCATGCGCCCTGGAGACATCCTCACAGCTTCCAACGGCAAAACAATAGAAGTCAACAATACCGACGCAGAAGGGCGTTTAACCCTGGCTGACGCTTTGGTATTTGCTGATAAATTGGGACTTGATGCAATTGTCGATTTAGCAACTCTGACAGGGGCTTGCGTAATTGCATTGGGCGAAGATATCGCCGGTTTGTGGAGTCCTCAAGATAGCGTCGCCGCCGAAATAGTCGCCGCCTCAGAATTGGCCGGCGAAAAGTTTTGGCGAATGCCGATGGAAGAGAAGTATTTTGATGGTTTAAAAGCATTGCACGCTGACATGAAAAACACAGGGCCCCGTCCCGGTGGTTCGATTACAGCGGCGCTCTTTTTGAAGCAGTTTGTCAAGGATACTCCTTGGGCGCATTTAGATATTGCCGGCCCGGTTTGGATCGAGAAAGAAAACGGCTACAACGGCCCCGGAGCTACAGGTTTTGGAGTTCGGACTTTGGTGCATTGGGTGCTTGGAGGCGCTTAATTAATTGTGGATTATAGAGCGCAAAAATTGATATTTGCGCTGCCTTAAAAGTCCGCTAATTGGGAGCATTTCCGGCTGGGGAAAAAGCATTTTTTCTGAAAATTGCTGTCGGGAGTATCTGGTGTTTTGCATTTATAGTGCGATCGTCCCTGCTCGCGAGTACAATACGCCTGCAGGGACGATCGCACGCTCAATAAAAAAATGCTTTTTACAAAACACCAGATGCTCCCAGTGCTGTCGGGAACTCTGGTGCTTTACAAAGCACGCGAGCGGGGACTATTGTCTACTGTTTGTTGTTTTCTGTTTGCTGTTGAAGCGCAGGGGCGAAAAACCCGGTTTCTACACAATTTACGTTTGATAGCGAGAAATATACGACGAAGAAACCCGGTTTCTGAATTCAGCGCGCATCAGCCAACTAAGTTTTTAGCTCGCAGTATGAAAACCTTGATTTTCAATCAGGCATATCCTGTGCCTCAAGCGCCCCCGAAACCATGATTATACGGTGGGATGTCCAAAAACTCTCCGAAGTGTTGTTTCAAACCAACTCAAAAAAGTATATAATTATCTAAATATTTCACTCCCAGAAATCAAATAATTGTATTTGAGCGGATTTGCATTGGTACAGATAAATTTTCTTGAACTTTATGCAAGAACAATTAACAATTTTTTTTTCCACACTTCCTGTATCTTCCGCCGTTGGCTGTGACGCGCTGCGGGAGTTGCGACTGTACGCTGTTTTTGACTCGCTGACGGCTCTGGCTTATTGCTCTGTCGCGCTATCTTTAGTCTATTTTACCCGCCAAGGTTCTCGCAGCAAGATTGGACGGCTGTTTGCTGTTGGTCTTTTTGCCTGCGGCGCTGCTCAATTGATGCAAGTTTGGATGCTTTGGCATTCTATTTATTGGTTGTCTGTAACTCTCAAAGCTGCAACTGCTGTAATTTTTTTATTGTTAGCCGCAGCGACGATGGCTCTGATGCCGAAAGCACTGACTCAATTAACCTTAAATAAAACAAAAGATCTTCAAAAAATGCTGTTCAAACAAGTAGAAGAAAATTACGAAAACCCAGATATCCATACAGGAGAATTTGCCAAACAATCGATCGCGCTTGCCGATCCCGAAACCATTGTCAATTCGCTTAACGAACAGTTAGAAAAAGAAATTGCCGATCGCCACCGGGTTGAGGAAAAGTGGCAGTTGGCTCAATTTGCGATCGACCGATCGGCAGATGCGGTATTCTGGATCGGAGCCGACGGTAAATTTGTATACGTCAACGACGCGGCTTGCTCTTCCTTGGGATATTCTGCCGAAGAATTGCTCGACCTAACTATACACGACATCAATCCCGATTTTCCAGAAACTGCTTGGAGTTTGCACTGGAAAGTCTTAAAAAGGTGCGGTTCCGTTAATATTGAAGTTCACCACCTTACTAAGTACGGTCGCATTTTTCCGGTGGAAATTACGATCGACCATTTGGAATTTAACGGTAAAGAATATCAGTGCGCCTTTGCTCGCGACATTAGCGAACGCAAGCGGATTGAGGCAGCTTTGCGCGAAAGGGAAGAAGAATTTAGATCCTTAGTTTCTAACATTCCCGGCGCAGTTTATCGTTGCAGTGCGGCAGGGCGATCGAGCCTAACGTTTATCAGCAGCGGCATAGAAGCTATTTCCGGCTACCCCGCAGCTAACTTTATGATTCAACCGGTGCAGGCTTTTCCTAGTATAGTTCATCCCGATGATGCGGAGGCGATCGAGCAATTTATCGATCGCGCGATTCAGACAAAGCAACCTTACGCGATCGAATATCGCCTGATTCACAGCGACGGAAATGTGCGGTGGGTTGCAGAAAAAGGTCAAGCCATTTTCCACACAGATGGTCAAATGTTATCCCTCAACGGCGCTATTTTTGACATCACAGAGCGCAAAGCAGCCGAGGACGCTTTGCGGCTGTCCGAGGCGATCGCCAACAACAGAGCCCAGCAGCTAGAAATCGCTCTCAAAGAACTCCGAGAAACCCAATCTCACCTAATTCATACCGAAAAAATGTCAAGTCTCGGTCAAATGGTAGCGGGAGTGGCTCACGAAATCAACAACCCAGTCAGTTTTATCTACGGCAATATTTCCTACGCCACCCAATACATGAAAGACTTGTTGCAGCTTGTGGAACTTTATCAAACACATTATCCTCAGCCAACGGTAGAAGTTCAAAAATATATTGAAAACATCGATTTAGAATTTCTGAGAGAAGATTTACTAAAAATATTATCTTCAATGAAAATGGGAGCCGATCGGATTCGCGAAATAGTTCTGAGTTTGCGAAACTTCTCGCGTTTAGACGACTCGGTAAAGAAGCCGGCCAACATTCATGAAGGGATAGATAACACGCTCCTAATTTTGCATAACAAACTGCGAGCCCGATCCGAATATCCCGAAATCACAATAATTAAAGATTACGGTGAATTACCATTAATTGAATGTTATTCAGGTCAGCTAAATCAGGTATTTATGAATCTGGCGAGCAACAGTATTGACGCGCTAGAAGATGCTTGCAACCACAAAAGGCGAGCGGGCGACAGCGACTGGACACCAACTATTAGTATTCGCACCGAAGCCCTTAACGAAAATAGTATTTGCATCAAAATTGCCGATAATGCGCTAGGCATGACAGAAGACGTTCGCAGCCAATTGTTTGACCCCTTTTTCACCACAAAACCCCTAGGAAAAGGCACAGGTTTAGGGTTATCCATCAGCTACCGAATTGTTGTTGAAAAACACGGCGGAACCTTGACCTGTAGTTCAGTTTTGGGTGAGGGGACGGAATTTGCGATCGAACTTCCTTTGTGAATTGGTCCGACGGAAGTATCAAGACTTTGGTCGAAGTTATCGGTGACTATAAAGCGGGCGGTATAACTATTAAGAAAGGAGAATTTGCTGGAGTAGGAAGTGATATCAAGTCCGGTTGCACCGTCACGTGACTGTTGACTGTTGACGGGCGGGTGGAAAAACTGAATGGTTGAGTGTTAACTGTTGATTCGATTTTATTATTCCGATGCAACCGGAAACGATAGGAAAATTAGCTCAAAATTAAGGTGGTTTCAGGCTTTAAGTTAACTGAAAAAAAAAACGCGCGACTTGCTAAATTTCGTGAAAAGTTTAACAGAAGTCTGATTTATCAAAAACCCCGCTTTGATAATTCCGAGTTTACGCTTGTTTTAACTCGCCTATCGGCAACTCAATCACCCATTTATATCGTTTCCGGTTGCATCGGAATAGTAAATTCGAGTTCATTGTTGACAGTTGACGGTTGACGGTTGACGGTTGACAGTGAACAGTGAACAGTCAACAGTCAACATCACCTGATGGTGTTACCGGAAATGATATTATTCCCCTCGCCGGGAGTAGAAAAACACCGCGCCGCTCAACATGGAAGTGAAATCGTAAATTCTGTACCTCGACCTAAAGTTGAGTTCACTTCTAGCATACCAGAGTGTTTCTCAACTACAATCTGCCGTGCGATCGCCAATCCCAACCCCGTGCCTTTCCCCACGCTTTTGGTTGTAAATAAGTGGTCAAATATCTTGTATTTGACCGATTCAGTCATCCCCATACCATTATCAGCAATAGTGATTTTAACTAGATTATGTTCGACTGAACTGGTAATGGTAATGCAATTAGGATTGACTTTGATTTCCGTAAAAGTCCGCCCAATATTTGACTCATCTAAAGCATCGATCGCATTGGCCAGAATGTTCATAAACACCTGGTTAAGCTGTCCAGGGAAACATTCGATCGCAGGAATATTCCCGTAGTCTTTCACTACAACGATTGCGGGTCGCCGATCGTTGGCTTTCAATCGATATTTGAGAATTAAGATCGTGCTGTCTATGCCAGAGTGGATATTGAAGGGCACTTTGTAGTCTTTGTCAGCACGGGAGAAAGTGCGGAGCGTCGTGCTGATACCTTTGATGCGATCGCAGCCCAATTGCATCGAGTCAATCATTTTGGGCAAATCTTCGATGATATAGTCTAAATCAATCTCGACCGCATGGTCGGCAATGTTAGCAGCAGATGCTTGGGTGCGATACAAAGCTAGATGTTCTGTTAAATCTTGAACTGTGCGCTTGGCTTCATTCAAATTGCCAGTTAGGAAGCCGACGGGGTTATTAATTTCATGAGCAACGCCAGCAACTAAGTTTCCCAATGCCGACATCTTTTCGCTTTGAATCATTTGCAATTGGGTTTGCTGTAAGTTTTGTAAGGCTTGTTCTAGCTGTTGGGCATAGGTTTGCGCTTGCTGATAAAGTCGGGCATTTTCTATAGAAATTGCCGCTTGAGCGCATAACAGATTGAGTAATTCGACGCGATCGCTCGTGAACGCCCCCGTTACTAAATTATTTTCTAGATATAAAATCCCCAGCAACTTCCCTTGATGCAAAATCGGGCTGCATAAAATACTCTTAGGCTGCTGACGAATAATATACGAGTCATTAGCTAAAGTCGGATCGGCGATCGCATCCAGCAGCACAACAGTCTGCCGATTGTGCTTGACTTTGTAAATCAGCTTCAGGGGAATGTCCTGGCTATCATCAACAGGAAGGCGTTGCAACACAACTGGCTGCGTCCCTATAGTAATTGACCCTTTAATCAGCAGGCGCGAGTCTCGCAAGAGCATTAACACACACTTA
The DNA here is from genome assembly GCF_036705055.1 of Microcoleus sp. CZ3-B2. Taxonomy (NCBI): domain Bacteria; kingdom Bacillati; phylum Cyanobacteriota; class Cyanophyceae; order Oscillatoriales; family Microcoleaceae; genus Microcoleus; species Microcoleus sp. CZ3-B2. The sequence continues at coordinate 95,860 of NZ_JAUBTN010000006.1, forward strand.
TCTGCTCCCGCATTTTCGATGACTATAGAAAGTAACGATGCCAGCAGTTTTTCCAGTTCGATTTCACCTGAGATAGTTTGGGAAGCTTTGAGAATAGCAGCTAAATCTAGAGCAGTAGAGACACTGCTACTACTGGAAGTGGCGGAACTGGTAGAGGTGACACTCCCCAAGGCGAAGATAGTTTCGTGAGTGGAGAGGGGAGAACGGGTTTGCTGGAGGATGGGGGCGAGAAGTTGCCGATAGCGTCGTTCCAAGTCAGCGACTTTGGCTTTAGCTCCCCAACGGGCATAGCAGTAATATGCTTCTTGGATATATGCTTGGGCGACTTTTTCTTTCCCCCAATTGAGGTAAAATTTGGCGGCAAGTTCATTCCCTAGTGCTTCTTCTTGGATATATGCGTTTTCTTTTGCGGAGGCGATCGCACGATCGTAGTAATCCATTGCTTCATACATCTGCCCCAACACCCGATACTGCTCTGCTTCAACCAAATAAAATTTGTGTAAATGGTTTGTGGGTGCATGGTTTGCCCATTCTTTGAGCTTCTTCTGGTTGTCAATAACTTCCTGGGGGAGGCGATCGCATTCCCTACCTTGGGCGTTGGGTAACATAGCAAGATGGGTCAATGAATCGTAAAAGTGAAACACCGGAACCTTAAAACAGCCGGATACTCCACTCAAATATTGTTTGGCATCAACTGCCACTTTGATTGCTTGCTCCCACTCATTAAACAAGTAACAAAGAATTAATTTATTGATATACAATGCTCCCATTGCGTAAAGATCGTTGGCCTTCTGATGCAATGGCAACATCATTTGTTCGTCATAGATTACACCTTGAATTTCCCACGGACACTGGCTCTGACCGAGCAAATTTAATACAGATTGGTAAAAGACTCTAAGATAGTTATGAGCGACTTCCTGTTTGAGTTGAGCTAAGGCCTGATTGTAAACCTTCATCTCTGGTTCTAGGATTGACAAATCTTTTCCTAGAAAAAAGGACAGCGAACAGTAATTGTAGGCACAGTAGGCAGCATATTCTAAAGTACCCATCTCCAGACCGCTATGGTATCCGTCGAGCAAAGGAGCGAGTGAATCTTGAATATGATGTTTCCAGGGCTTCACGAAGGGATAAACCATATTAATCGTGCTGGCTTTAAATTCTCTACTCTCAAAGCGTGATAGTAGTCCCATTGCCATTTGACCAACGCGATCGCCTAAATCTATTTCTCCAATACCGCACAGAATTACTCCATACCAAGCATAAGCCTGTGCTGATACCGCAGCATTACCATATTCCACTGATAACCTAACCTGCTTGCACACGATTAACGGCAGTAATTCTGGAACCGCTTGATAGACTGCGGCTGTCACAGTCGCCAAAATTCGGATTGCTGCCAGAGCTTGGACGTCTTTCATCTCAGGCAGTTCCAACAAATCTTCTAAATCTTTTCCTTTTAATAGATATTGAGTCTGTTGCAAACTTTGAGTAATCTCTGCGTCAGTGGGCTGCTCAGGAAACAACACTCCAAATAATTTCAAAGCAGAAAGAGCAGTTTTAATGGCTTTGGGCTGTTGGCTCTGGGCCACGTCAGCCAAAATTGTCACTTCATAGACCTTAACTTTGTCTAGTAATTGACGAGCATTTTGTACTACCTCATCAACTATCTGCTCCATTTGCCTAAAGTCACCGCTCAGACAAGCTACTTCTGCGGCTAAATCGTACAGAGCCAAGGTTATGTCATAGCATTGCTGCCAACAACTTGCTGTGAGAAGTTGTATGCCTTGAGTGGCGTATTCAATTGCTGCGACGTAAGCGGTTGCAGATTTTGCCCTTTGTGCAGCAGCTAGATTTAGCTTTGCTAATTCCTCGCGTTCAGTTTCTGAGACAATTAAATCTGCTCCTTTATTTAATTGATTGACAATCTCAAAGATTTTTTCCTCTTTTTCCGTCTCGCTCATTACACTTAAAAGCAATTGCCCACTTTTTAAGTGCGTCAGTTGTTTTCGATCGTCGGGAATCAGCGAATAAGCAGCTTGTTGTACTCGATCGTGTAAAAATTTGTATGTAACAGTCTGAGATTTTTCTGTAGTAACTGCTTGACTTTCTTGCCAGACATAAAACTTATAAACATCGCTCAGCGGTAAAATTAGCCCTTCTTGTAACGCTTTCCATAAATCCGCAGCCGTTTCGATTTCCGATCGTTCTGAAACAATTGCCAAAGTTGCTAAATCAAACTGGTTGCCAATACAAGCAGCTAGCTGCAATATATTTTGAGTTGATGACGGTAGTTTTCGCAATTGCAATGCCATAAAAACCACAATGTCATTAGTTACCGCTTGCTGATGTACTTGAGCAATATCACATTGCCAAGAGCCTAATTCAAAATCAAATTGAATGAGATTCTCTTGATACAATGCCTTGAGAAACTGGGTTACAAAAAACGGATTTCCGTGAGTTTTTTGATAAATTAATTGAGAAAGAGTCCATGCCAAATTTTCTGAACATTTAAGTGTGTCAGCAACTAATTGATTTACTTTGACTTGACTCAGTGGCATCAAAGTAATCGTATTAATCGTTGCTTGTTTTTTTTGAATCTCACTCAAAGTCAACATCAATGGATGTGCTGGATTAACTTCGTTATCACGGTATGCACCAATTAACAAAAGATGACTTGTCTCAGTCATTAATAATTGTAGCAATTTCAGTGATGCTGAATCTGCCCATTGCAAATCATCTAAAAACATCACTAAAGGATGTTCAAAACTTGTAAAGACTTGGGTAAACTTTTGGAACAATAAATTAAATCTATTTTGTGCCGATGTTCCTGATAATTCTGGTGTGGGTGATTGCTTACCAATAATTCTTTCTAGTTCAGGGATGACTTCAATAATTACTTGTCCATTTTCTCCAACTGCTGATAATATTTTGTTCCTCCATTGCTGAATTTGTGCATCACTTTCGGTTAACAATTGTCCCATTAAATCTCGAAATGCCTGTACAAAAGCACTGAAGGGAATATTGCGCTGAAATTGGTCATATTTCCCTTTGATAAAATAACCGCGTTGGCGAACAATGGGTTTATGAACTTCGTTGACAACTGCTGTTTTACCAATTCCCGAAAAACCTGCTACTAGCATCATTTCTGTTGCACCAAGGCTGACTCTTTCAAATGCTTGCAGTAGGGTTGATACTGCGGTTTCTCGTCCATAGAGTTGGTCTGGGATCAGGAAGCGATCGCATACATCCCTTCGCGCAATTTCAAAACTCTCAATCTTACCAGTTGCTTGAAGTTGAGTTAAACATTTTTCTAAATCAAACTTTAATCCCAATGCACTTTGATATCTATCTTCGGCATTTTTAGACATCAATTTGATCGCAATATCTGAAATCACCTGCGGAATTTCTTCCCTGTTCGGTAAAAGTGGTGGTTGTTTGGCAATATGACAATGTACTAACTCCATTATGTCATTTGATTCAAAAGGTAATTTCCCGGTGAGTAATTCGTAGAAGGTCACACCTAAAGAATAGAAGTCAGTGCGATAGTCAATTCCCCGATTCATTCGGCCTGTTTGTTCTGGGGAAATATAAGCGAGTGTCCCTTCTAATATATTGATATTTATCAAAGCTTGCGTTTCTCGCGGTAGCAAGGAGGCGATACTAAAGTCAATTAATTTGACTTGGTTAGTTTCGGGATTAATTAAAATATTGCTGGGTTTAATATCTTTATGAATGATGCGATCGCGATACAATATATCTAAGGTGTTGCAGAGTGCGATCGCTATCACTAAAAACTCCCTCAAAGATAGTGCGTTCTTCCCTTTAATCGCCCATTCCTGAAGGGAAATCCCACCAAAATCTTCCATGATTAACGCATAGCCATTTTGGTAAGGTTCCAGGCTATAAGTTTGGACGATCAGAGGTGAGTTGAGATTTTTGGCAATGGTATATTGATTGCGAAACTGCACGAGTTCGCTAAAGGTAGGATAGTCATTTTTTAGCAGCTTGATGACGACAGGTAATCGATCGTGGTTACGGATGGCTCGATATACTAAGGTTCGACTTCCTGAATAAACTGTCTCGACAATTTGATAGTTGGGAATTTGAACGGTTGTGTGAGGTTTGCTGTTTTGATCAGAGTTATTAATGGTCATAGTTTTTTGAGGATTTATGAGTGAGCGATCGCTTACATGAGTCCGAATACTAGGGAAGAATTAACTTGTTTATACCGCCTTGATGGGTAAGGTGATGATAAATTCTGTTCCTTTTCCTAGTATAGAGTTAACCTTCAGGGAACCGCCATGTTTTTCCTCAACGATTTGACGCGCGATCGCCAACCCTAAACCAGTTCCTTTCCCTACACTCTTAGTAGTAAATAAATGGTCAAATACTTTTTGTTTGACTGATTCATTCATTCCCTTGCCATTATCAGCAATGGCAATTTTAACGACCTTATCTTCTACTGAAGTTGTAATTGTAATTCTGTTGGAATTTGCTTTAGCCTCAGCAAAACTCCGCCCTATATTTGATTCTTCTAAGGCATCGATCGCATTCGCCATAATATTCATAAATACCTGGTTAAGCTGTCCTGGGAAGCATTCGATCGCTGGAATATTCCCGTAGTCTTTGACTACTTCAATGGCGGGTCGCTCATCGTTAGCTTTCAATCGATATTTGAGAATTAAGATCGTGCTATCTATCCCCTCGTGGATATTAAAAGGAACTTTGTAGTCTTTGTCAGCCCTAGAAAAGGTGCGGAGGCTCGTGCTGATATCTTTGATGCGATCGCAACCCAATTGCATTGAGTCAATCATTTTGGGCAAGTCTGCGATAATATAGTCTAAATCGATATCTTCGGCATGGTCTGCAAGCTCTGTTTCCGGGGCGCGAGATCGATAGAGATTGAGATGCTCCACTAAGTCTTGAACTGTGGATTTAGCTTCATTCAAATTGCCAGAAATAAAGCCAACGGGGTTATTAATTTCGTGAGCCACGCCAGCAACTAAGTTTCCCAATGCCGACATCTTTTCGCTTTGAATCATTTGCAATTGGGTTTGCTGTAAGTCATGCAAGGCTTGCTCTAGCTGCTGAGCATAGGTTTGTGACTGTTCATAAAGTTGGGCATTTTCTAGGGAAATTGCAGCTTGAGCACAGAGTAAATTCAGGAGTTCCACGCGATCGCTCGTAAACGCTCCCTTGGCTAAATTATTTTCTAGATATAAAATGCCCAATAATTTACCTTGATGCAAAATCGGGTTGCACAAGATACTCTGAGGCTGTTGACGCACAATATACGGGTCATTCGCTAAAATCGGATCTGCTGTTGCATCAATCAACACAACAGTTTGATTACTGTGCTTGACTTTGTAAATGAGCTTGTGGGGGATGTCTTGACTCTCTTCAACCCCAAGGTTCTGCAACACAACTGGCTGTGTTGCCTGGGTAATTGAGCCTTTAATTAGCAAGTGACTGTCTCGCAACAGCATTAATACACATTTATCAGCCCCAGCATTTTCAATGACGATTCTCAGTAACGATGCAAGCAGTTTTTCGAGTTCGATTTCGCTTGAGAGAGTTTGAGAAGCTTTGAGAATCGCTTTTAAATCTAGAATATCTGAGACACTGGTGCTAGAACTGGAAGAAGTGGTAGATGTCACAGTTCCCAAAGTGAAGATAGTTTCGTGAGTAGAAAGAAGCGAACGGGTTTGCTTTAATATTGGCGCAAGCAATTGGGGATAGCGTTGTTCTAAGTCGGCGACTTTGGCTTTTGCTCCCCAACGGGCATAGCAGTAGTAAGCTTCTTGCATATATACTGCGGCAATTTTTTCTTTACCCCAATCGAGATAGAATTTAGCTGCAAGTTCATTTGCTAAGGCTTCGTCTTGGATAAAACCATTGGCTTTAGCGCCCGCAATGGCCCGCTCATAGCCATCAATTGCCTCTGAGATATTGCCCAAAACTCGACATCTTTCTGCTGCCAAGAGAGCCACCTTGTGCTGGTGATTCATAGGGGCATTCTCTGCCCAGGTTGATAGGCTAGCGTGATGCTGTTCCGCTAAAGCAAGTAGTTGTAACTGCTCATCCTCAGACTTACCTGCTACCACCGCTAAATAGGTTAACCCCCCATAGAAATGCAAGGCGGGAATATGCAGCATTCCGACAATACTACCTAAATATTGGCTAGCTTCATTGAGATATTCAAGGGCGCGGTTATAATCACCAAACAAATAAGCCAAGATCAGCTTGTAGGTGTAAGCAATCCCAAGACCTGTTAGTTGCTTATTTTGAAGGTACTGTGGAAATATTTTCGTCTCGTCATAAGCATCTCCAATCAACAGAGTTGGTTGATGGGTTTTTTCAAGCAAGCGCCCAAACAATGCTTGGTTCATTGTTAAGAAGGCTAGGGCATTATCCTGCTTTAGTGAAGCAATGACCGAACAAAACTGAGCGATTTCTGATTGAAGGGCAGATAATTCCTTTCCGGCATAGAAATAAGCGTAAAAATAGTGGGCCATACAATAGCTTAAATACAAAAAGTCACCGACTTCTATTCCTACTAAATATCCCTGCTTGAGCAAAGCAGCCATAGAAATCATAGATTCTTTTTGATGCTGGACACAGGCAGCAAAATGAAGTATTGTCAAACACTTGTACGCTTTTGTATTGAGCCGATCGATTAAAGTTAAAGCCATTTTCCCCAAGTGATAGCCCCGCTCGACTTGACCCAAGCCCGTCGTTAAGACCAAGCCATAGGTAGCATAGCCAACACTCGAAACAGGAGCATTGCCAAACTGGAGCGACAAGCTCACAATTTTTGCACAAACAAAGGGCAGAAATGTAGGTCGAGCTTGTAATACCATTGGCATGATCGTTCCCAGCAGTTCCATTGCAGCAATTGTCGTCGGGTCAGTCATTACAGGCAAGTTGACCAAATCCTCAATGACTTTCCCCTCTAGCTCGACTTCCACATTTTGTATGGTTTGTTCGCTTAGGCTCGGTGTGATGTCTGAGGGAAATTCTATCCCCAATTGAGTGACGGCTTGAGCAGCAATGGCGATCGCATCCGCCAATTGATTCTGAGCCGTCAACACCCTGATTTGCACCATATAAACAGGCACTTTATCCAACACCGTCTGAGCTTTATCCAAAACCTGTTGAACTTGGGCGATCGCTTCCTCAAAATCAGCCTTTAAACAGGCCACATCTGCGGCGATCCCATGGAGTTTTAAGCTCAACTCATACTGAGTTTGCCAACTATCTTCCGAGAGTAATTCCAGTCCCACCGTCACCAAGTCTCTCGCCACGCCATAAGCGGTTGCCTTTTTCGCTTTTTCGATCGCAGCTAGATTTAGTCGAATCAAAGACTCACGTTCGGCTTGATGACTTAGCAACCCACGACTTAGATTTAGATGACTGACAATATCAAATAACTTCTCCTCTCGCTCTGCTGCTGACAAACGAGTTTGGAGTAACTGACCCATTTTGAGGTGAGTGGCCTGTTTTTGGTCTTCAGGAATTAGTGAGTAGGCGGCCTGTTGCACGCGGTCATGGAAAAAGCGATAGTGAATTTGCTCCGAAATCTCTTCACTCAGGGATCGATGCTCCTGGGGTTGGTTATCATCCAAATAAAACTTATAGATTTTACCCTCCGGCACAATCAGCCCCTCTTTGAGCGCAGACCACAAAGTCAAGGCTACTTGAATTTCGTCTTGTTCTGAAACAATCGTCAAAGTCTTGAGGTCAAATTTTGCCCCAATACAAGCGGCAAATTTAAGCTGTTCTTGGGTGGTAACGGGCAGTTTTCGTAACTGCAAAGCCATGAATTCCACCACATCATCGGTTAAGGCTGCATCCTGTACCTGCACTAGGTCGCATTGCCAGTGACAAACCTCCCGGTCAAAAGTAATCAGACTATCTTGATGTAATGCCTTAAGAAATTGGGTCGCAAAGAACGGATTGCCCTGGGTCTTTTGTATGACCAGGTTGGTTAAGGGCTGCACAGCGCTTTGTGAGGCTTGAAAAGCATCAGCAATTAGGTGATTGAGGCTATCAGCACTCAAGGGACTGAGGGTGAGAGTTTCAAGGGTAACATCGGCATTTTCTAGGGTCTTAACTGTCATCAAAAAGGGATGACCGGGAAATACTTCATTATCTCGATAGGCTCCTAAGACCAAGAGACATTGAGAGTGAGATTGGGCTTCCGTCAACAAACTTTGCATGAGGTCCAAGGAGGCGGAGTCAGCCCATTGCAGGTCATCGATAAAGATGACTAGGGGATGTTCTACCTTCGCAAAAACCTGAATAAAGTTTTGGAACAGGAGGTTAAAGCGATTTTGGGCTGCCTCACCGGAAAGTTCTGGAGTGGGAGGTTGTGACCCAATAATCCATTCGAGTTCAGGAATCAAATCGATGAGGACTTGACCGCTATCTCCTAGTGCTTTGAGCAGCTTTTCTTTCCAGGTTTGTAACTGCCGATCGGATTCTGAGAGTAGTTGATTCATCAAATCTCGCAGTGCTTGGACAAAGGCTGACAGGGGAATGTTGCGGTTGAATTGGTCGAATTTGCCTTTGATGAAGTAGCCTTTTTGCTGGGTAATGGGTTTGTGGACTTCATTGACTACGGCGGTTTTGCCAATCCCAGAGAATCCCGCCACTAGCATGAGTTCTGAACTGCCTTGGGAAACGCGATCGAAGGCTTTAAGTAATGCTTGAACCTCAGTTTCTCGACCATAGAGTTTCTCAGGGATGAGGAAGCGATCGCATACATCCCTTCGCGCCATTTCAAAACTCTGAATTTCACCAGTTTCTTGAAGTTGAGTTAGACATTTTTCTAAGTCAAACTTCAATCCCAAAGCATTTTGATATCTATCTTCGGCATTTTTTGCCATCAATTTGCTGACAATTTTTGATAGTACAGAGGGAATTTCCGAGTTAATTTCATGTATTAATGGCGAGGATTTGGTAATATGAGAATGTACCAACTCCATTGGATCGTTGGATTCAAAAGGTAACTTTCCGGTTAGTAATTCAAAGAAGGTAACACCCAAAGAATAAAAGTCAGTCCGATAGTCAATTCCCCGATTCATTCGGCCTGTTTGCTCTGGGGAAATATAAGCAAGTGTCCCTTCTAACACATTGGGATTAATTAGTGTTAGGGTTTCCCTTGGTAGTAGAGATGCAATACTAAAGTCGATTAATTTGACTTGTTTAGTTTGGGGATTAATTAAAATATTACTGGGTTTAATATCTTTATGAATGACGCGATCGCGATACAATATATCTAAGGTATTGCAGAGTGCGATCCCTATTACTAAAAACTCCCTCAAAGATAGTGCGTTCTTCCCTTTAATCGCCCATTCCTGAAGGGAAATCCCACCAAAATCTTCCATGATTAACGCATAGCCATTTTGGTAAGGTTCCAGGCTATAAGTTTGGATGATTCCAGGTTTATGAAGATTTTTAGCAATGGTATATTGATTGCGAAACTGCACGAGTTCGCTAAAGGTAGGATAGTCATTTTTTAGCAGCTTGATGACGACAGGTAATCGATCGTGGTTACGGATGGCTCGATATACTAAGGTTCGACTTCCTGAATAAACTGTCTCGACAATTTGATAGTTGGGAATTTGAACGGTTGTGTGAGGTTTGCTGTTTTGGTCAGAGTTATTAATGGTCATAGTTTTTTGAGGATTTATGAGTGAGCGATCGCTTACATGAGTCCGAATACTAGGGAAGAATTAACTTGTTTATACCGCCTTGATGGGTAAGGTGATGATAAATTCTGTTCCTTTTCCTAGTATAGAGTTAACCTTCAGGGAACCGCCATGTTTTTCCTCAACGATTTGACGCGCGATCGCCAACCCTAAACCAGTTCCTTTCCCTACAATCTTAGTAGTAAATAAATTATCAAAAACTTTCTGCCGCACCGCTTCATTCATACCAATGCCATTGTCTGTAATCCGAATTACAACCTGTTTTCTATCTCCCGATAATTCTGTAGTGACAATAATTTGATTAGGATTGGCTTTAATCTCTGCATAACTACGTCCAATATTTAACTCATCCAAAGCATCGATCGCATTCCCCAAAATATTCATAAATACCTGATTTAATTGTCCGGCATAGCATTCAATTTTTGGGAGATCGCCATAGTCCTTAATAACTTGGATTTTGGGGCGAGTGTCGTTGGCTTTCAGACGATGTTTGAGGATCATAATTGTACTATCAATGCCTTCGTGGATATTGCAGGCAACGGGGCGATCGCTATCCGCACGCGAGAATGTCCGCAGACTAATACTAATGTCTTGAATTCGCTTCACGCCTTCTTGCATCGATTCAATTAACTTGGGTAAGTCTTCCCGGATGTAGTCAAGCTCAATAGTTTCAAGTTCCTCTTGAATTTCTGGATCTAGTTGGGGATATTTTTGTTGCACTAGATCGATCAATCCAAACAAATCGTTAATGTAATCTAAGGCTGGGGTAATATTACCAGTCAGGAAGCCGACAGGGTTGTTGATTTCGTGAGCAACGCCAGCTACTAAGTTACCCAATGCTGACATTTTTTCGCTTTGAATCATTTGCAATTGGGTTTGCTGCAAGTTTTGTAAGGCTTGCTCTAATTCTTGAGATTTTTGGATGATGGCGGCTTCAGCACGTTTGCGATCGCTAATATCTAACACATTACCAAGAATCACTGCTTTGCCATCGAGGATAATGCGGTTGAGCGTGACATCGACCTCAAAGACTGTATTAGAATCAATTTTTCTGACATTCCACTCAAATTGAATTGTTTCCCCAGCTAATACCCTTCTCCACCAGTCTTCTACCAGATGGAACGGATTATCCGGTGTAGAATAGTCATTCAAGATCGAGCATTGCAGCGCTTGCTCTCGCTCCACACCAAACATTTCTAATACTCTGTTATTAACATCTAGCACCTTGCCATCCAGATCGTGAATTATGATGGCACTACTAACGTTGTTGAAAATGGTACGGAGGTTCTGCTCGGAAATTTGTAGGGCAGTTTCCGCAGCTTTATATTCAGCTTCGCTGCGTTTACGATCGCTCACATCAAAGACAACACCATCCCATACAGTTAACCCATCGCCTCGTCGTTCTGGTTGGGATATCGCTTGCACCCATTTCATGGTGCCGGACGGGGTGACACTGCGCCATTCATGATTAAATGGGGTCAGGGTTTGGGCAGATTTGGTAATTGCTTGTTCAACATCAGCAAGATCGCCGGCATCAACTGGATCGAAGACATTGATGATTCCTGCCATCACCATTTCTGGCTCAGCTTCATACAGATTGATGCAACCAGAACTTGCGTAGGTTATAGACTTAGCACCATCCGCAGCCAACTGTAATTGAAAGACCATCCCTGGAATATTGTCAGCCATCTTATGGAAGCGGGCTTCGCTGGCACGGAGTTCTGTCAAAGCTTGTTGTGACTGTTGATAGAGGCGGGCATTTTCGATGGAAATTGCTGCTTGGGAGCAGAGCAGATTGAGCAGTTCGACGCGATCGCTCGTAAATGCTCCAATTGTCAGATTATTTTCCAAGTATAAAATTCCAATCAACTTACCTTGATTGAGAATTGGACTACAAAGCACACTTTTAGGCTGGTGTTTTTCAATATAGCGATCGCCAGAAAACTCAGGATATAACCTAGCATCAACCAGTACCAGAGGTTTCAAACTCCGCTTAACAGTATTCACCAAAGCGATCGCCACATTCTGACTTGATTCTAGCGGCATCGGCGGTAATAGCTGCGGTTCTTGTCCCTCTTCCACAAAGGCTGCTACCTGTAACTCAATATCTTGTTTAAGCAATAACACACACTTACTTGCCCCAGCATTTGTCATCACTATTTGTAACAGAGTAGTCAAGAGTTGATCGAGTTCAATTTCCCCTGAAATAGCTTGAGATACTTTAAGCAGAGTTGCCAAATCTAGAACTTCCGAGACGCTACTAGAGGTTTTGGTAGAAGCGATCGTTCCCAGTGCGATAGTTTCCTTGAAGGAGACAGAGGTATGAGGTTGCAGAAGGATGGGCGCGAGGAGTTGAGGATAAAGTTTTTCTAAATCAGTCACTTTAGCTTTGGCTCCCCATCGGGCATAACAGTAATAGGCTTCAATCATGTAGGCTTGGGCAATTTTTTCTTTACCCCAGTCAAGATAAAATTTGGCGGCAAGTTCATTACCTAGTGCTTCTTCGTTGAGAAATAGATGTTCTTTAGCGAGCGAAATGGCGCGATCGTACAAGTCTATGGCATCGGCTTTATTACCCAAAATCCGATATTTTTCTCCTTCAACTAAATACCATTTATGCTGATGATTCATGGGCGCATTTTGCGCCCACTGTTGCAGAATAGTTTGATGACTTTCCACCAGGGCGAGTATTTCAGATTGCTCCTGCTTTGGCTTTGTGGGGAAGATTGCCAGGTACGTCAAGGCTGCATATAAATGAAAAATAGGAACTTGAATTAATCCCGATATTGCCATCAAATACGGCTTCGCTTGGGCAATGTAATCTAGGGCAGACTTGTTGTTGCCATAACAGTAGGCAAGTAAAAGTTTGTAAACATAGACCTTAGCGAGCACCGTAAGTTCATTATTCTGATGATGCTTAGGAAGCATCACCGTTTCATCGTAGGCCTTGCCGATTAAGCAATCCGACGGAATACAGACTTTTCTCAAGTTATTCACAGTCTGCTGCATCATATCAAAATAAGTCTGAGCCGAATATTGTTTCGCCTGTGCCATCACAGCACTATAAATTGCTATTTCGGTCTCCCAAGTGTCTAGTTCCACCCCACCGAAAAAGTTGGATTCGAGATAATTGAGTATGCTATAGCCAGATTGTAAAAAATTTCCTGTTTCCATAGCAGCCGTATAGCTACCTTTCAGCGTCGGTATCGTTGCCCTTATAGCTTCTTGGCGATGCTGAATAAAGCTCCCAAAAAAAGCTGGAATTGTGGCTTCAAGTTCGCGGATATTGAACCTATCGAGCAAATTCATCGCCAATTTACCAAAGCTATAGCCTGTTTCCACCTCTCCCAAAAAGGCACATAATACCATTCCGTGAATTGCATACCCCACCGTCGATGTGGGTGCATTCCCAAAGTCCATCGATAAACTCACCATCATGGAGCTAAGGATGGGTAGCAATCCTGGCCTTGCCAGAAAAACGGGCGGAAATAAAGTTCCCAATAGTTGTATTGCTGCCTGAGTTGTGGCATCACTCATCACTGGTAGGTCAACCAGTTCTTCAATCAGTTTGTCACCTTGTTGGCTGCCAAGGATTTGTAGTGCTTTGCCAATTTTATTTTCATCAGTTTCGGTGGGGATTTTAACACCTAATTGCTCCAGTGCATCTCTCCCTACCGCGATCGCTTCTAACATCTTGCCTTGGGCTGTCTGGGAAGCGATTTTAAGTTCGTAAATTTTCACTTTGTCTAAAATTGTCTGAGTTGATTGCAACACCAGTGTGGCCATCTGTTCCAGGCCATCAAAGTCATGATTCAAATAGACAACTTCGGCAGCAGCAACATAGAGATTTAGAGTCAATTCATACTGATTAACCCAGCAGTTGCTTGTGAGTAAATCAATCCCTATTTGTAAATAAATCCTTGCTGCGGCGTAAGCTGTAGAATTTCTCGCCTTAACTCCAGCTTTCAAATTCAGTTGAGCTAATGTTTGGCGTTCGGTTGGTTTGCTGATTAATTCAATTCCTAAATTCAAATGCCCGACAATATCAAACAGTTTTTCCTCTTGCTCTATCTCTGAGGAATTTTGTAGGACTAATTGTCCGATTTTGAGATGAGTTGCTTGTTTGCGATCGTCAGGAATTAGGGAATAAGCAGCTTGTTGGACGCGATCGTGCAGAAACTTGTAGGAACAGGTATCAACCTTTTTTGATAATATTTGAACTGTGGCTGATTCCTCGGCTTGATAAAACTTGTATACCTCATTAATTGGAATTACAAATCCTTCTTGCAATGCTTTCCACAAGTCCGCAGCGGTTTCGATCTGAGACTTTTCATAGACGATCGCCAACGTCCCCAAATCAAACTGATTGCCAATACAGGCTGCCAGTTTCAAAATATCTTGAGTGTTGGGTGGCAATTTCTGAAGCTGTTGCGCCATAAATTCCACCACATCATCGGTGAGGGCAAGCGATCGCACTTGCGCTACATCACACTGCCAGGAGCCTGTATTCCAGTCAAACGCAATCAGCCCATCCTCATACAACGCCTTGAGAAACTGCGTCGTAAAAAACGGATTGCCCTTGGCTTTTTGATAGACTAACTCTGTTAACAGCATTGCCCGTTCGATCGCACAACTCAAAGTGTCTGCAATCATAAGATTCACGTCAGATTGGCTTAACGGAGTCAATGCGATCGTGTTGACAGTTGCCATTGTTTTTTGGATTTCTTCCAACGCCAGCATCAGCGGATGAGCTGGAAAAACTTCATTATCGCGGTAAGCACCAATAATGAATAGATAGCCCCCCTCTGCTTGACTCATCAACAACTTCATCAAACCCAAAGATGCTGAATCTGCCCACTGTAAATCGTCCAGAAACATCACCAATGGATGCTCTAACGTGGCAAACACCTCAATGAACTTCACAAACAGTAAATTGAAGCGATTCTGTGCCGCACTAGCAGCAAGTTCGATCGCAGATGGTTGTTTGCCAATAATTTCTTCTAGTTCAGGAATTACATCGATCAAGACTTGCCCGTTTTCACCCAAAGCAGACAAGATTTTGGCTTTCCACTGTTCTAACTGAGCATCGCTTTCACTCAGCAGTTGCCCCATCAGATCGCGGAATGTTTGTACTAATCCAGAAAACGGGATATTGCGTTGAAACTGATCGTACTTGCCTTTGATGAAGTAGCCTTTCGATCGCACGATTGGCTTATGCACTTCATTGACAATTGCCGTTTTGCCAATCCCCGAAAAGCCTGTCACTAGCATTAGCTCAGATGCGCCATTGGCGACTCGTCCAAATGCTTGGATTAAGGTTTCTATTTCCGCTTCTCGTCCAAAAAGTTTATCTGGTATTAAAAAGCGATCGCTTAAGTCTCTCTGTCCAATTTGAAAATATTCAATCTTTGCTGTTTCATTCAATTGCAACAGACATTGTTCTAAGTCATGTTTGAGTCCCAATGTACTGTGATAGCGGTCTTCGGCATTTTTGGCGATTAATTTCATCACAATATCGCAGAGAACTTGAGGAATACCTTTTCCTTTCCCCCTTGTTCTTAAATTGGGCGGTTGTTTGGCAATATGGCAATGCACCAACTCCATTGGATCGTCAGACTGAAACGGAAGTTTTCCAGTTAGTAATTCAAACCAGGTGATACCTAATGAGTAATAGTCACTGCGATAGTCTATACCTCGATTCATCCGTCCGGTTTGCTCTGGGGAGAGGTATGCTAGGGTTCCTTCTAAGGCATTAATGCTCTGAATTTGTTGGGTTTCTCTCGGTAGTAGAGTCGAGATGGAGAAGTCAATTAATTTAACTTGCTTTGTATCCGGGTGAATAAGGATATTGGCAGGCTTAATATCCTTGTGAATGACGCGCTGTTGATGTATGGAATGGAGGATATCTGTCAAGGACCAAGCAATAGGAAGAAACTCCTCTATTGTTAGTGGTTTTTTATGCGTAAATTGTTCTAAGGAAATGCCGCCAAAATCTTCCATTACCAGGGCATATCCGTTATGATACAGTTCCAAACTGTAGGGTTTGACAAGGCCGGGAATGTCTAAATTTTTGGCAATGCTATACTGATTGCGAAACTGCACCAGTTCGCTAAAAGTGGGATATTGCCGTTTCATCAGCTTGATAATTACAGGTAATTGGTCATCGGTACGGACTGCCCGATAAACTATTGTTCGACTCCCTGCATAAACTGTTTGGGTGATTTGATAGTTGGGAATTTGAATGCTTGTGGGAGAGTTGCTGTTTTTATGGGAGTTATTCATAGCCGTTTTTGTTTGACAATTGATGAGTGAATAGTGGGTCAAATGAGTCTGAGTGCCAGGTAAAAATTAACTTGTTTGTTTTGCTTGAATTGGTAAGGTGATAATAAATTTTGTTCCTCGACCTGGTGTCGATTTAACCTTAATTGAACCGCCATGTTTTTCAGCGATCGCTTGATAGCTAATTGACAGCCCCAACCCTGTTCCTTTACCCACGGGTTTAGTTGTGAAAAAAGGATCGAATATGCGCGATAGGATTTTCTTTGGAATACCGACTCCGTTATCGGCGATGATAATCTGCACTTGTTTTTGTTCTGTCTTGACTGTGCTAATCCAAATCCGATTCTGGTTGGTACTAATCTCTTGGAAACTACGCTTTCGATTGGTCTCTTCCAAGGCATCAATTGCATTCAGTATCAAATTCATAAACACTTGGTTAATTTCTCTGGCGTAGCATTCGACCAAGGGCAGATCGCCATAGTTTTTGACAATTTCAATCGCCGGATGTTCTGCCTGTCCTTTGAGTCGATGCTGCAAAATCATTAAGGTGTTATCAATACCTTCATGGAGATTCACTGCTTTGTATTCTGATTCATCCAAGCGCGAAAAGCTGCGTAAAGATAGAACAATTTGCCGAATTCGCTCAGAACCGAGTTGCATCGATTCAAGTATTTTATGTAAATCCTCTGTCAAGAAATTCAATTCAGCAGTTTCTAGCTCTGCTTGCAGGGATGCCGGTGGATTAGGATAGTGGGATTGATAGGAGCTTAATAACTGTAATAGCTGTTGTGTATATTGATGAATGTGATTTACGTTTCCATGAATAAAGTTAATCGGGTTGTTAATTTCATGGGCAATCCCTGCTACCAGTTGTCCCAAAGCCGACATTTTTTCACTTTGCACCATCTGGGTCTGGGTACGATGTAATTCTTTTAAGGTCGTTTGCAGTTGGTCATTTTTTTGGTTTAATGCTTTGGTGCGTTCTTGCACCTTGTCTTCTAGTTCGGTGTACAACCTAGCATTCTCTAAGGAAATTGCTGCTTGTGACATTAATAAATTCAAAACTTCGAGCCGCCCGCGCGTAAATGCTGCCACGGTAAGGTTATTTTCCAAATATAAAATGCCAATCAACTTACCTTGGTTAAGAATTGGCGCACACAGAATACTCTTGGGTGAATGGTGCAGAATATAGGGATCGGCCGCTAGGGTTGGCTCGATCGCTGCATTCTCGATCGCAGCCAAGCAGAGAGTATTTTTGACCCGATTGATGAGGCTAACAGGTACTGTTTGACCATCGTCCAAGGGCAGCGAACGCAAAACAATGGCAGGCTGTTCGAGTTGGGATAATGCCTCAATTACCCAGAGATTGCCTTTTGGCATCAGCAACGCACATTTATCGGCTCCCGCATTTTTGAGTACTACCTGAAGTAGGGTTGAGAGTAATTTCTCCAACTCAATTTCACTCGACAGAGATTGAGAGGCTTGGATAATAGTAGCTAGATCGAGGGCTTCTGAGAGGCTAGTTTTATTGAAGGTGGAACTTTGGATCGTTGGAGAAATCATCCTTTCGGTCGGATTGGCAGACTGTGGCTGTCTTGACAGTATAGGTGCGAGTAGTTGGGGATAGCGGGTTTCTAAATCAACAACTTTAGCTTTTGCTCCCCAGCGGCTGTAACAGTAATAGGCATCAGTCATGTAGGATTGAGCGATTTTTTCTTTGCCCCAATCGAGATAGAATTTGGCGACAACTTCGTTGGCTAAGGCTTCTTCGTTGAGGAATTGGTTTTCTTTGGCAAGTTGAATGGCGCGATCGTAATGTTCGATCGCCTCTGCTTTGTTGCCCAAAATCCGATACTTTTCTGCCTCAACTAAATGCCATTTATGCAAGTAATTCATTGGGGCATTTTGTGCCCACTGATGCAGAATCATTTGATGAGTTTCTGCATCAGCAAGCATGGAGGCTGGCTCTGGTTGATTTGTAGGAACAACTGCCAGGTGCGTCAGGGCAGCATAGAAATGGAAAACGGGAATCAAAACCATTCCTGATACTGCCATCAAACAGGACTTGGCTTGGGTGATATAGTCGAGGCAAGCCTGATAATTGCCATACCAGTAAGCAAGTTGCAGCTTGAAAATGTAGGTATAGGCGATCGCCGTGAGATTATTATCCTGCTGATGCTTCGGCAGCATCACCGTTTCATCGTAGGCAGTACCCCTTAAGCAATCTGGTTGGCTCACCGTTTCTGTCAACTGTTGCATCGTTTGTCGCACGAATGACATAAGAAGATGAGCCGAATCTTGTTTCATTTGAACCATAGCAGCACTGTAAGCAGCCAATTCGGATGACAACGTTTCCAGGTCTACACCTGCGAAAAAAGCAATATAGGCGTAAACTAACAAGTTGTAGCTAGCGTAGAGAAAATCGCCAGTTTCCATGCCAGTCCTGTAGCCCTCTTTCAGTGTCGGTAGCATTCTTAACAGCGCTTGCTGGTGATGTTGGATAAAACACCCAAACTGGGCTAGAATCATGGACTTCATTCCCGGAGCATTCAACCTCTCTAGCAACGAGAGTGCTAATTTACCAAACCCGTAGCCTGTTTCAACTTCGCCGAAAAAGGCACACAGCACCAAGCCATGAATCGTGTATCCGACCATCGAGGCGGGAGCATTGCCAAAGGAGAGCGACAACCGCACCATCGTCGCGCTCAAGAGGGGTACTAAACCTGGCCTTCCCATGTACACTGGGGCAAATAATATTCCTAACAGTTGTATTGCGTCTTGGGCGGTGCGATCGCTCATCACGGGCAGGTCAATCAGTTTGGCAATCTCTCTACCGCTTTGTAGGTGCTTAAGGTCTTGTAAGGCTTTGCCAATATTGGCTGCGTCTACTTCGGTAGGGAATTCTACCCCCAATTGCGCTAGAGCCTCTGTTCCCACCGCGATCGCCTCTAACATTTTGCCCTGAGCAGTTAGTGCCGAAATTTGAATCTCGTAGATTTTTACTTTGTCGAAAATGGTCTGTGCTTGCTGCAAAACTAATGCCGCTAGTTGTTCCATACCCGCAAAGTCAGCATTCAAATAGCTGGCTTCCGTTGCTGCCACATACAGATTGAGAATCAATTCATACTGATGTTGCCAGCATTTTGTCTGTAATAGGTTAATCCCTGTTTGCAAATAAACTCTTGCTGCGCTGTAAGCTGTAGAATTTCTCGCCTTCAATCCAGCTTGCAAATTCAGTTTAGCTAAGGTTTCGCGTTCCTCTGGTTGAGTAATTAACTCAATTCCTAAATTCAAATGCTCGACAATATCAAACAGTTTTTCTTCTCGTTCTATTCCTGAACACTTTTCTTGAAGTAACTGTCCAATTTTGAGATGAGTTGCTTGTTTTTGCTCGTCAGGAATCAGGGAGTAAGCTGCTTGTTGCACCCGGTCATGTAAAAATCGATAAATCGGATTAGCGGCTGCATCAAAAACTGAGGTACTGTTAGAATCAATAAAGAACTTATAGATTTCTGTATTCGGAATAATCAAACCTTCTTGTAGTGCTTTCCATAGATCGCTCGCTGTTGCTTCTAGGGATTTTTCTGAAACGATCGCCAGCGAATGCAAATCAAACTGCGCCCCAATACAAGCTGCTAGTTTAAGAATATCCTGAGTCTCGGTTGGCAATTTCTGCAATTGCAGGGCTAGAAACTCCACTACATCATCAGTAATTGCTAAAGCTTTGATTTGAGCGATATCGCACTGCCAAGAGCGTGTTACTGAGTCAAAAGTAATCTGTCCATCTTCATGCAATGCTTTAATAAATTGTGTGGCAAAAAAAGGGTTTCCCTTGGTTTTTTGGATCACCAATTTTGTTAGGGGTTGAGCTAGAGACAATTGGCAATTTAGCGTATCTGACACTAACTGATTCATATCTCCTAAACTCAATGGTGAAAGCGTAATTGTTTTCACCGTTATACCAGTTTTGACGATATCATCGATTGTCAATATCAACGGATGCACAGGCGAAACTTCATTATCCCGATACGCCCCCAAGATTAATAAATTTTCTGTCCCTTCCATTAATAATTGCAGCAATTTTAACGATGCGGAATCTGCCCACTGTAAGTCATCCAAAAACATCACTAAGGGATGTTCTTGGCGGCTAAAAACTTGCACAAATTTCTGCATTAGTAAATTAAAGCGATTTTGGGCAGCACTCCCCGACAGTTCTGTGGCTGGGGGTTGAGTTCCAATAATGCGTTCCAGTTCGGGAATCACCTCAATTAAGACTTGTCCGCTATCGCCAACGGCTTCGAGAATCTCGTTTTTCCAGGCTTGCAGTTGTGCATCTGATTCACCAAGCAATTGCCCCATTAAATCTCGGAAGGCTCCCACGAATGCAGCCAAGGGAATATTTCGCTGAAACTGGTTATATTTGCCTTTAATAAAATAGCCTCGTTGTTTGACAATGGGCTTGTGAACTTCATTAATGACGGCGGTTTTACCAATCCCTGAGAAACCCGCTACTAACATTAGTTTGGCTTTGTCTTGGCTGACCTGATTCTCTTGGGGGGATGCTACGCGAACGAAGGCATCCAGTAAACTTTGCACTTCGGTTTCTCTACCGTAGAGTTTTTCAGGGATGAGGAAGCGATCGCTAATATCTCTTTTTCCGAGTGCAAAAGATTCGATATTTCCGGTTGTTTGTAATTGACCTAGACACAATTCTAGATCGTGCTTGATTCCCAAGCTACTCTGATACCGTCCTTCGGCATTTTTCGCCATTAACTTACTAATTATTTTAGATAAAACTAACGGGATATTAGGCTCAATTTTAGAGACTGGGATGGCAGTTTGTGCTAAGTGACAATGCACCAATTCCATCGGATCGTTTGATTGAAATGGTAATTTCCCTGTCAGTAATTCATAGAAAGTTACACCTAAAGAATAAAAGTCACTCCGATAGTCAATTCCCCGATTCATTCGACCTGTTTGTTCTGGGGAAATATAAGCAAGTGTTCCTTCTAATACATTGAGATTCATCAAACTTGGCGTTTCTCGTGGTAGTAGAGAGGCGATACTAAAGTCAATTAATTTGACTTGTTTGGTCTCGGGATTTATTAAAATATTACTGGGTTTAATATCTTTATGAATAATGCGAGCGCGATACAATATATCTAAGGTATTGCAGAGGGCGATCGCGACATCTAAAAACTCCCTCAAATATATTTTTTTTTCTCCTTTCAGGGCCCATTCTTGAAGAGAAATACCTCCAAAGTCTTCCATCACTAACGCATAGCCATTTTGATAGGGTTCGAGACTATAGGTTTGGATGATTCCAGGTTGAAAAAGGTTTTTGGCAATGGTATATTGATTGCGGAACTCCACCAGTTCGCTAAAGCTCGGATAGTCACTTTTTAGGAGTTTGATGACAACAGGTAATCGATCGTTGATACGGATAGCTCGATATACCAAGGTGCGACTTCCTGAATAAACTGTGTCGAGAATTTCATAGTTGGGAATTTGAATGGTTGTGTGAGTGTTGCTATTTCTGTTAGAGTTATTCATAGCTGTTGTTGTTTGAGAATTGATGGGTGAGTAATGGGTTAGATTAGTCTGAATGCTAGGGAAAAATTAACTTATTCTGCCTTCAGGGGTAAGGTGATGAGAAATTCGGTCCCTTCTCCTAGTAGAGAGTTGACTTGAATGGAACCGCTATGTTTTTCGACGATAATTTGACGTGCGATCGCCAATCCTAATCCCGTGCCTTTTCCCACGCTTTTGGTTGTAAATAAGTGGTCAAAAATATTTGCTTTTACCTCATCTGCTATCCCTTGCCCGTTGTCAGAAATGCGAATAGTCACCCACTCCTTAGACTTCATTTCTGTCCGAATTGTGATGCAATTGGCTGGTGCTTTAATCTTCTCAAAACTCCCTTCCCGATTTGATTCTTCCAGTGCATCAATGGCATTCGCCAATATATTCATAAACACCTGATTTAATTGTCCGGGGAAGCACTCAACTGATGGCAAGTTCCCATACTCTTTGACAACTTCAATCGCTGGACGCTGTTCGTTGGCTTTCAATCGGTGTTTGAGAATCAAAATCGTACTGTCAATTCCGTCATGAATATTGAAAGGAATTTTGTAGTCTTTGTCGGCTCTGGAAAAGGTACGAAGACTGGTGCTGATACCTTGGATGCGATCGCACCCGACTTGCATAGAATTCAACATTTTGGGTAAATCTTCTAAGAGATATTCAATGTCCATCTCTTCTGCTTTTTCTTCGATTTCGTCACCCGGACTGGAAAATTTTTCTTGGTAGAGTTGCAGGTATTCTGTAATATCTTTGACGGCGGCGATCGCTTCATGAATATTACCAGAAATAAATCCGACTGGATTATTAATTTCATGGGCTACCCCCGCTACTAAATTGCCCAAGGCGGACATTTTTTCGCTCTGTACTAATTGCAGTTGTGATTGTTCCACCTGGTAGGCATAGTCCTGGGCTTGCTGATACAATCGCGCATTTTCTAGGGAAATGGCAGCCTGGGTGCAGAGGAAGTTGAGGACGAGGAGGCGATCGCGAGTAAACACTCCTTTTGTCGATCGATGTTCCAGATAAAGTATGCCAACTAAGTTCCCGCGATCGAGAATCGGAGTACATAGCATACTCTGAGACTGATACTGGAGCGTACAGTCATTCATTAAACCGGGAATATCGGTTTTGCCACCTTCAATAACCACAGTTTCCAGGGTATGTTTGACATAATAAACCAGCTTGAGCGGAATCACCGCCGAGCCATCTAGAGGTTGGGTTTGCAGTAGGGTTGTGGGTGGCTGGTTATCTAGATTGATGTGAGTTATTGCCCGGATTTGCCATTCATCCTGATGGGGAAGTAGCAAAGCACAAGTTTCGGCCCCAGAAGTTTTTAAAATAATTTGGTTGAGGGTGCTGAGCAATTCATCAATCTGAATTTTACTGGATAAAGCTTGAGCCGCTTGCACAATAGATGCGAAATCAAGGGCATCAGAAATACTGGTGCTGCTATTACTGGAAGTATGCGAAGAGCGGCTAATCGTTGCCAGCGTCTCTAGGGGATTAAAGCGAAGTTTGGGCTGATTCAGGATGGGATGAAGTAACTGCGGATAGCGTTGTTCTAAGTCTTCAACTTTCGCTTTAGCACCCCAACGAGCATAACAGTAATACGCTTCCTGCATATAGCTGGCGGCAACTTTTTCTTTGCCCCATTCCAAGTAGAATTTGGCTGCGAGTTCGTTGGCTAATGCTTCTTCTTGGGTATAACCGTTTTCTTTGGCTCCTTGAATTGCTAAATCGTAAAATTCTAGAGCTTCTGTTTTGCAATTGAGTAATTGATGCTTTTGGGCTTCAACTAAATGGTATTTGTGCAAGTAATTCATGGGAGCATAATGCGCCCATTCTTTTAACTTTGCTTGATTTTCTTGCATTCGCTGCCATCGAGGTTCCGACTCAGTTTTCGATTCACCAGGAGTGGCCAGCACGGTTAGAGAATCATAGAGGTACAAGATCGGTTCAACGATACTTCCCATCCCTCCAGCCAAATACTGTCGGGTTTGAGCAGCATCGTGTTCTGCTTTAGGAAAGTCTTCCAACCAGTAATTCAATGTGAATCGATACAGGTAAAAGTAGGATAATCGATAAAAATCGACTTTTGCCTGGGCCAGGACTTTTTCTTCATAGTCATCCTGGCGTAAGGGAATCTCGTCCTCTGACTGACCCAAGAGAATTTGAGCCGCCTGCAAGTACGCCAAAACACAGTTTGCTGCTGTGACTTGGTGGAGGTCGCACAACTGTTGGTAATAAGCGCGAATTTGGGGTTCGAGTTCACTTAGCGGTTGACCGCACCAGTAGGCATTCAAGCAGTACAACTGTGCGTCGTAGCCCAGAAATTCTAGATTCCCAGTTTCCAATCCTGCTTGATATCCATCGAGAAGAATTGGCAGCGTTTCTTGCAAATGGATAGTCCACAGACCAACATATCCCCCCATTAACAGGGCTGTTGCCGATCGAATATTTTTGGCATCTGGTTCTGAGGCGAGTTGGTATCCTAATTGCCCAAACTGAGGCACCTTTGTCATGTCTCCCCACAGAATTCTCAGTTGGAAGGCGTAACCAGCGTAGCAATAAGCCGAAACAGGACTGTTGCCAAATTGAATTGATAATTTGACTTGTAGCGCAACTATTAGGAAATAGAGCATTGAGCCTGTCATGTAACAGACGGGTGTAAGACGAGCCGCATTTTGCATAATGGCTAACTGCTGGGCATCAGTCATGTTTGGCAGATGAATGAATGTCTCAATTGACCGATCGCCAATTAAGGCATCGATTTCCTGCTTAAGCGGTCGAATATCCTCTAACGTTGGGCTGTCTGGCAGGTTCACTCCCAACATTTGGAAGACCGATTGACCGATCGCGATCGCCTCTAAAAATTTATTGAGGGCTACCAATGCCTGAATTTTGACTTGATAAACTTGTACCCGTTCTAAAGGCGTTTTCGCACGATCGATCACCGCTTCAATCCACTGGTGCATCTGCTCAAAATCGCCAGCCAAGAAAGCCACCTCGGCAGCTAAGTCGTGCAGGGATAGGGTGATTTCGTAATGCCGTTCCCAAGCGTCTGTTCCCAGCAGTTGCAGCCCCACTGTGGCATATTCGCGGGCTGCTTGATAGGCAGTTGCCGATCGGGCTTTGCGACAAGCAATGAGGTTGAGTTGTGCTAAATCGTCTCGTTCTGTTTGTTCTACAACCAGCGTCGTTCCGTAATTTAATTGATTGACTAATTCAAAAATGCGTTCTTCTCTAGCTTCTGGTGAAATCTGTTGCAGCAGCAGTTGCCCGATTTGATAATGGGCGATCGCGCGATCGGCTTGGGGAATCAAAGAATAAGCAGCTTGCTGGACGCGATCGTGCAAGAAGCGATAGGCAACCGTTTGAGAAGTAGATTGAGAAATATTTTCTACCCCAATATAAAATTTATAAACTTCACTCTGAGGTAAAACAAAACCTTCCTGTAAAGTTTTCCACAATGCGGTTGCTGCTTCTGTCTCCGAAATTTGCGAAACAATTGCTAATGTTGTCAGATCGAATTGATTGCCAATGCAAGCGGCTAATTTTAAAACTGACTGAGTTTCAACGGGCAATTTCTGTAACTGCTGTGCCATGAATTCAACTACATCATCCGTCTGTGCGGCTTCTGTAACTTTGCTAATATCGCACTGCCAATATCCAGCTTTGACATTGAAAGTAATCAATTCATCTTGATGCAATGCCTTGAGAAACTGCGTCGCAAAAAATGGGTTTCCTTTTGTCTTCCGAGCCACTAATTCCGTCAGCGGTTCTGCCAATTTAGGCAAACAAGTTAGCGTATCTGCCACCAATTGATTCAAACTGGTTCGATCGAGCGGTGCAAGTGTGATGGTATTGACAGTTGCCCCTGCTTTAGTGACTTCATCTAGGGTTAATATCAGGGGATGAGCGGGGGAAACTTCATTGTCTCGATAGGCTCCAATTAGTAGCAAGTGACTGGACTGCGATTCCCCTACGAGCAACTGCATCAACTTTAACGATGCCGAATCTACCCACTGCAAATCATCCATAAAAATCACTAAGGGATGCTCTTTTGTGGTAAAGACAGAGATAAATTTTTGGAATAGTAAATTGAAGAGATTTTGAGCGGCAATCCCCGACAATTCTTGGGCTGGGGGTTGTTGTCCGATAATCCATTCCAGTTCGGGAATTACTTCAATAATGACTTGTCCGTTGTCACCGAGGGCTGCTAAAATTTTGGTTTTCCATGCTTGGAGTTGGAGATCGCTTTCACTGAGCAATTGTGTCATTAAATCGCGGAATGCTTGCACAAATGCCGAAAAGGGAATATTGCGATTGAACTGGTCAAATTTACCTTTAATGAAATAGCCGTGCTGTCGGACAATGGGTTTGTGAACTTCATTGACCACAACGGTTTTTCCTATGCCGGAAAAGCCTGCAACGAGCATCATTTCGCTGTTCCCTTGTGCTACTCGTTCAAAGGCTGCTAAAAGTTGCTGTATTTCTCGTTCTCGACCATAAAGCTTTTCGGGAATTAGAAAGCGATCGCATACATCCCGCGTTCCTAAATCAAAAGTCTCAATGTTCCCAGTTTCTTGCCACTGCTGCAAACATCGTTCTAAGTCATTCTTCAATCCCAAGGCACTTTGATAGCGCTGTTCGGCATTTTTTGCCATCAACTTCATCACAATATCCGACACTACCTGCGGGATTTCTTTGCTGTTGATTGAAGGAGGTTTTTTGGCAATATGGCAGTGAACCAACTCCATCGGATCGTCACATTCAAATGGCAGTTTTCCTGTTAGCAGTTCATAAAATGTGGCTCCCAGAGAATAAAAGTCGGTGCGGTAGTCGATGCCTCGGTTCATGCGTCCGGTTTGTTCGGGAGAAATATAGGCGAGAGTTCCCTCTAAAACGTTGGGATTTTGAAT
Organism: Microcoleus sp. CZ3-B2; assembly: GCF_036705055.1. Classification (NCBI taxonomy): domain Bacteria; kingdom Bacillati; phylum Cyanobacteriota; class Cyanophyceae; order Oscillatoriales; family Microcoleaceae; genus Microcoleus; species Microcoleus sp. CZ3-B2. The sequence continues at coordinate 122,354 of NZ_JAUBTN010000006.1, forward strand.
TTCTTGAGTTTCTTTCGGCAGTAGGGAGGCGATGCTAAAGTCAATCAGTTTGACTTGTTTAGTTTCGGGATAAATCAGGACGTTAGCTGGCTTAATATCTTTGTGAATGACTCTGTTTCGGTACAGTCCGTCAAGAATGTCAGTTATTTGAATGGCAATTTCCAAGATTTCTGCTAGAGTCAGCTTCCGTTCTTGGGCATAGTCTCGCAGAGAAATGCCACCAAAATCCTCCATCACGAGGGCATAGCTGTGGCGATAGGACTCTAAATTGTAGGGTTCAACGACTCCCGGCATACGTAGATTTTTGGCGATGGTGTACTGGTTGCGGAATTGCAGCAGTTCGCTAAAGCTGGGATAGTCTCGATTTAATAGTTTAATGACAACCGGAAGCCGATCTGTTTCTCGAATGGCTCGATAAACTAGGGTTCTCGAACCACAGTATAATTGCTCAACTAGATGATATCCAGAAATTCGGTTTGTCAAATCCACTGCGGTACTCCTCTGGATTACTCCATCTCAGATGACATTGACTCTTGTCACTAAGTATACACTTTTATTGATCTAGTCTGAGGAAAATAAAACTGCGAAATCCCCAGCCTACAAACTATACCGCTTTTATGCTTTTTAACTTTTGAATAAAAAGATGGCGCTCTATCAAGATAGTCTGAGGGAGTATCTCAACGAAAGCAGCTAAGCTAGAAATTGGAGTTTTGAGACAGGAGACAGGAGACAGGAGGAAAGAGCAAGAAAGAAGGAGTCAAAAGAAGTGTTTTTATAAATATGAGATGCTCCCAGACAAATCCCCCCTAGCCCCCCGAATCAAGGTGCGGACAAGAAGTTGCTCTTTCATCCCCCGACAATCATGCAGATGCGAGGGCTATCTCCGGGAATTAACAGCTTAACAATCGCTTATTGAGTTATGATGGGGACGGTTTCAAGGGTCTAGCAAGTTCAACTTTCGTCAGCCGAAGATTGACTGGTCGATCGAGGGGTTCCAAAACCCAGGTTTGGTATCAATCAACTGTGAAACGGCACCGTCAACAAAGGTAAAAGTGTTAAAATTAGCCAAGCAAAAAACCACTTATTCACCTTTAAAACTAATTCAGGCTCTGCCAACAGCGCCTCTATTCTCTCTCCCAATCTATTTTGCGAACCGACAGCACCAACTACGCAATCTTCATCAAAATTTCGGTGCGGATAACTCGCTACTAACAGCAAAGCTTCTGCTAACAATAAACCATCCACTCCCGCCGCCGCCTTAGCATCAGCCCGCAATTCCCGCAGCGTTAATAACTCTTCCCACAAAGCTTGTGTATTCGGCAGCCACACAGTAATTTTTCGCAGCCATCCCAACCAAAAAAAACAGAACGTATCCCGATAATAGTAGTGCGCTTGTTCGTGAGCAATTACTGCTTGCAGGTGAGCTGAGTCTAGGGTTTTCAACAATCCCGTACTGACTGCAAATTCGGCTTGCCAAAAACCAATTATAGCAGAAAATAGAGCAGGGGTGTCGAGAATTCTGACATTTTTTCCGGCTATTCTTTTTTGAGGACAGGTGCGAATTCGCTTTAAAAATAGATGGCCATCTACCGCTAGCTTGATGCACAAGATTGCAGCAACAAGGGAAAAAATTACAGCTAACAAATAGCTCAACCATCCGTCCCACAATCTTACCATTTGTCCCTGAGTTCCCATGAAAATCACTGCGATAGCTGTCGCAAACAACAGCAGCGGGGGAAACAAGAAAAATAAGAGCGATCGCTGCCAGCGACGGGCCCAATTTCCTTGAGGAACAGACCATCTAATTCTCAAAGAACAAGCTGCAACCAAGGCGGTAACAATCAGGATTAAGTGCATTATTTTGGCTCCTCCCGGGCTTGGCGGACAGCTTGAATGCGAAGGGAAATTTCTTGTAATTGTTCGACTGTTGCTTGGTCGAGGCTGTCAGCAAATGCTGCTACAATATCGGGATTGCCAACTGCTAGGAACTTTTGTAGGCGATCGTAAGCAAAAAGCGATCGGGCTTCTTCGCCAGAAACTAAAGGTTGCCAAGTGAATGTCCTTTCGCTTTTGTTACAAACCAGCCAACCCTTGTCTGTCAGGCGGCGCAGCACTGTTGTTACTGAAGCGTAGGCTAATTCGCGATCCGGATCGGCTAAAATGCGATCGTGCACGTCTTTGACTGTAGCAATTTCTAGCTCCCAAACTATATTTAAAATCTCAGCCTCCAAAGGGCCGAGAGAAAGTTGCTTGGGGCGATAATTCGGCAGAGGATTCATGTAATTTTAGATTGGAGGTTTGAGATTTTAGGGATAATATAATTAATTAATTATCGATCGACAATACATCATTAAGGCTTTTTATCGACTGTTTCTTTAGAAAGGCTTAATCACTTTGCTATTTATAAGTTTGACAAGCCGTCATTTGACAGTTGCAGCAAAAAGTGTAAAAATCAGGCCGGAATTACCTGAGTTAGTATTTTAAGTATCCCTAAATGAAAAAACAACTAATCTGGGCTTCAACCTTGGCAGGCGCAGCTATTTTGGGTAGCTTTTTGGCGATTGACAGGGATCAAGCCACAGCCGCAGAAACTCAAGAAATCGAAATTAAATTTAGCGCAACGGTAGGCGAAAAATCCTTTAACTGTGGCGAAAGCTACAGCAATTTAGGCACTTCGGCTGCTACCGTTACACCTACAGATTTCCGCTTTTATGTATCCGAATTTGCTTTAATTGACGGTAGTGGCAAAGCTGTACCGCTGACTCTCAAACAAGACGGCAAATGGCAGCATCAAAATGTGGCTTTGCTAGACTTTGAAAATAAATCCGGTGATTGCGCTAACGGAACAGTCGAAATTCGCGATCGAGTAATCGGTACCATACCCAAAGGCAACTACAAAGGCCTGCAATTCACCCTCGGCGTACCTTTTACCCTCAATCACGAAGACGCAAGTCTAGCACCTTCTCCCCTCAATTTAACATCCCTGTGGTGGAACTGGCGCGGCGGCTACAAATTTCTGAGGATTGACATGAAAAATCACATGGCTGACAAAAACCCCGACGGTAAATCAGGCACAGAAAGCCGCCAAATTGCTCACAACGCAGGCAATCACGGCAGCAGTCACGGTGGCGGATTGCACGGTTTTATGATTCATTTAGGTAGCACGGGATGCAAAGCTGAAGGCAACAATCAAAAGCCGACTAGCTGTGCCAATCCTAACAAATCACAAGTAATTTTTAGCAACTTCGATTCAACTAAAAATACAGTTATTGCTGACTTGAACTCCCTAGTTTCTCAAACTAATTTAACAGCAAATCAACCCAATACTCCGCCCGGATGTATGTCGGAACCGAAGGATGGCGACTGCGCCGGAATCATGAAAAACTTAGGTTTGACATTTGGAGAAAAACCTGCTGGGGGACAAACTTTCTTTCAAGTTAAGTAATAAGCTGTCGCGCATTTAAATTGCGGCGTTGCTGAATACAAATATGAATTCAAGATTTCCCAATTGCTATAAGCCAAGTATGGTGAGCTTTGTAACATCAAGCGCAAAGTTGATTCATATTTAGAATCAGCAACGCCTTTTTTTTACCGCAGAGGGCGCTCTTAGCGCAGAGAGAAGAGGGAAGAGAGGTCTTGTGGTAATGTGAAATTGCTCGTTACCAGGCTCTGCCTAGTAATGCAGATCCGGAGGCTCTGCCTCTGTTTATGACACACCTCAATCTCTATGTAATTGTCAAACCGCCGGCTACCTACAAAACATCAAATGAAGCGGAAAAAATTATCAAATCTGACTATTATCTGCATTTTATCATGCTTCCTAGCAATGAGTTTGAGTGCAGTATTATCCTCCACAAATTCCAGTTTAGCAAATCCACCCGATCCTACTTACAATTGGAACATTCCCGCTGGAATACCAAAACCAATTGTACCAGCCGACAACCCAATCAGCCAAGAAAAAGTTGAATTAGGCAGGCATCTTTTCTACGAAAAACGCCTGTCAGTCACCGGTGAATTTTCCTGCGCTTCCTGTCACATTCAAGCCAAAGCTTTTACCGACGGAAAAACGCTAGGAGTCGGCGCAACCGGAGAAAAACATCCGCGCAATGCTATGAGTTTAGCCAACATTGGCTACAATTCCGTGCTGACTTGGGCAAACCCGCTACAAAATAAACTCGAATCTCAGCTATTAGTACCTTTGTTTGGCGAACATCCCGTAGAAATGGGAATGGTTGGTAAAGAAGAGGAACTTTTGCTAATATTGCGATCGGATTCGCAATACCAAAAAATGTTTGCGGCAGCTTTTACTCAACAACCCAATCCTATTAATATTAGCAATTTAGCAAGGGCGATCGCCTCTTTTGAACGCACTTTAATTTCCCTCAGTTCTCCCTACGATCGATACCGCTACAGCGGCGACTCCGGCGCGATTTCAGCTTCAGCCAAGCGGGGCGAAGAATTATTTAACAGCGAACGTTTAGAATGCTTTCACTGTCACGGCGGACTAAACTTCTCAGATTCGATCGCGCACGATCGCCTAGCTTTCAAAGAAATAGCCTTTCACAATACAGGATTGTACAATATTGATGGAAAAGGCGCTTATCCGCCCAACAATACTGGAGTATACGAAATCACCAGCGAACCCTCAGACATGGGCAAATTCAAAGCACCAACCCTGCGAAATATTGCTTTGACAGCACCTTATATGCACGACGGAAGTATCAAAACCTTGCCCGAAGTTATCGGCCACTACAAAGCGGGCGGTAGAACTATTAAAAAAGGAGAATTGGCGGGAATAGGTAGCGAAAATCCGCTCAAAAGTAACTTTGTTTCTGGCTTCAAACTCAACGTACAAGAACAGCGGGATTTGTTGGCTTTTTTGCACAGTTTAACAGATGAAAAATTTATCACAAAATCTGCTTTTAGCGACCCATTCGTTCGCAGTGAAGACTTTAGTCCTTAAATTTTTAGGAGGAGGATCGTCCTCACTACGAACCTATTTTATTCGCCGTAGCCGCCAGTAACCTTACCCCGAAATACAATGTAATTGTAGATGTTGTAAAAAATCATGATCGGGATCAAAAAGCCAATAAACACAATCATAAACACCAGGGCGCTGGGGGAAGCTGCGGCTTGGTAAATCGTAATTTTGGTCGGAATAATGTAGGGAAAAACAATCAATCCCAAGCCGATAAAACTTAGCAAAAAAATTAATATTGTCCACACAAACGGCGTTTTTTCTTCTTTTTTTGCTAAACTTTTTAGGAGCATTCCTACCAGCAGCAATCCCAGCAAAGGAATCGCCACAAACACATAAACTAGCGGTTTTTCAAACAATCTCGCCCTGATACTTTCGTAAAAAACCGGAGTGGCGATCGTAATTAAAACTGCTCCGATTAAAGTCGTCACCGCCGCAATTTTAGCAGTGCGATAGTGATTTGTTTGCAGTTCTCCGTCAGTCTTCATAATTAGATAGGTGGAACCGATCAAAACATAGCCTTGAACCAGCGTCAAAGCCACCAAGATCGATCGCCAATCCAGCCAATCCCAAGTTGTCCCCACAAAATGCCCAGCCTCATCCACCGCAATGCCTTCAAGCACCGCACCGAGGGCAAATCCTTGAGCTAAAGCAGCCAAAAAACTGCCGACCCCAAAAGCATAATTCCAAAATTTTTTCCGGTTAGAATGCTCGCGAAATTCAAAGGCGACAGCCCGAAATATCAAACCAAAAAGCATCATGCAAATCGGTATGTACAAAGCAGTCAAAATCGTGCCGTAAGCGAGGGGAAATGCGCCAAACAGAGCGCCTCCCATCAACACCAGCCACGTTTCGTTAGCATCCCAAACGTTGCCCAGACTGGTCATTAAAATGCCCCTGCGTTCCTCGTCAGAAGCAGTCAAAGACAAGATTCCAACTCCCAAATCAAAACCGTCTAGCATGACGTAGAGGAGTAGAAATAGAGCCAAGACTACAAACCAAACTTGCGGGAGAAAATGCTCCAAAGCTTGCATAAAATCTCCTATTGTTGTGCTTCGGCTGGACGTTGATTGGGAATATGTTCTGCGGGTTGAGTTTCGATGGCGGGTTCATTCTCTAATCCCGGCACCGGTAGATTTAAATTCGGCCCTTTGCGGATAATTCTGCTGCCGAAATACATCGCACAAACAAACAAAAAGCTGTAGATAACGGCAAAGCAGATGAGGGAAGTTAAAACATTGCTAGCGGGGATGTTCGATACACCATCAGCAGTGCGAATTTGCCCGTATAAAACCCACGGTTGTCGGCCGACACAGCGCACTATCCAACCCGATTCTACGGCAATATATCCCAGCGGTGCAGCTAATACCCAAGCCCGCAGCAGCCAAGGTTGATTGCTGATATTTTCGGGCGAAAGTTTGCCTCGCAGCCACTGAATTATACTGAATAACATCAATCCTAGAAAAAAGAATCCAATGCCGGACATGATGCGGAAAGAATAGTAGATTAAACCCACCATTCTTGGTCTATCTTCGGGCTTCCATTCTTTTAATCCGAGAACTGGTTCGGATAGTTTTTGCTTGAATTCTAGAACGTATCCTAAGCCATTGGGAATCTTAATTTCCCAGTCATTTTTTTGAGCTTTTTCGTTAGGTAAAGCCATTAAAGTCCAATCGGCTGACTCTCCGGCTGGGGAGGTTTCCCACTTAGCTTCAATCGCAGCTAATTTAGTGGGTTGATAGCGATAAACTTGTTCGGCGCTCAAATGTCCGATGAATATCTGCAAAGGTGCAACGGCGATTGCTGTGGCTATGGCAATTTTTAATGATTTGGAAAAAAAGGCTTGGTTGCGCTTGTTAAGAATGTACCAAGCGCTAATGCCGCCAATTACAAACAGTGAAGTTTCTAACGTCGCAAAAAACATATGCAGAATGCTGTTTAATGCGAAGGGGTTGAGAATTGCTTGAAAGTAATCGCTGACAATAAATTTGCCGTTGACCATTTCTCCGCCCGCTGGAGTTTGCAGCCAAGAGTTGGCGACTAAAATCCAGACTGTGGAAAGGTTTGCGCCGAAGGCTACCATGATTGTAGCGAAATAATGGACGATCGGGTGAACGCGCTCCCAACCGAATAGCATAATTCCTAAAAAGCCTGCTTCTAGCATAAATGCCATTGAAGCTTCAAAGCCTAAAATGCTGCCAAAAAAGTCACCAACAGCTTCCGAAAATGGGGCCCAATTCGTGCCAAATTGAAATTCCATGGGAATTCCTGAAGCTACACCAATCCCAAAATTGAGGACGTAGAGTTTCGACCAAAAACGAGCGTGGTGGTAGTAGTCAGGATTGCGAGTTTTCAGCCACATTCCTTCAACAATTACTAGATAAATCCCCATTCCGGTAGTCAGAACTGGCCACAGCATATGGAATATTGCCGTTAGCGCAAATTGCATCCGCGATAGCGCGACGGTGTTTGATAAGATATCCATTGTTATATCCTTTAGTCAGTTCAAGAGAGGTTAGTTTGAACAATTTCCAGAATTGACACTGGTTATAATGTAATGTAAAAATTTGTGATATTTTGTAGGGTTGGGAATTTTTAAGGTTTTATACAGATTTGATCGGAATGATTTAACCGCAGAGAACGCAGAGAACGCAGAGAAAGAGAAGAGAGAGATGAATGATTCTGATGAAGAGCGTATATGATATTACCGAAGGTTGGGTGGGGGCGGGTTTATGAGGTTGTGGGTTTTAGGCATTTATTGGCAGGTTTACCCGCCTCTATACTAATTTCATAAAGTAGTGCTAGATATTACCCCCCCCAACCCCCCCCTTATTAAGGGGGGGCTAAGATTTCATCCATAGCACATCTTTAGAAAAATGGTATTACAATATTTATGTTCGGTGATGGAAAGATGATCTTAGCGAACCGTGACAGTATAATTCAATTCAAATGGTTTAAAATTAGCTTTGTTTTTGGCTGTTCCGCTCAATTCAAGTTCGTAAATGCCAGCTTTGGGAAATACGATATCAGCGCCCGGAATGCCTTGATATTTCTCCGCAGATATGGCTTTGAGAGGCGGCTGCATCAGGGGCTTATCCCCCTCTTTGTGCTGTTTGGGATAAACCGCTAATTGGCAGTTACACTGCTCTAGGGGGATTATTTGACCGCCCCTGCGAGTCAGGGCAAACCAAACTCTGGCGGTTTCTCCGGCGCGGGGGTTGTGGTTGGGTTCTAGGTGAAAGGTAGCGGCTACATCGCCGGAAACTTCGATTTCGTGGGCAAAAACTGAAATCGAGTTTAAGTGCGGCGCATTGGGAATTGCTGCTTCAATGAGCAATCCTAAAAAAACTAATATTCCCAAAATTTTATTTTGGTTTGACAGGCGCAACATAGAAATTCTCCAGTGATAAAATTGACCAAAATAAGCGCGATCGCACTGCGAGAACTAATACTGCAACTACGGCTAAAACGGCGGTCAGCAGTTGATTGTGCAACTTCCATTCAAAGCCGCCGAGATAGTGGGAACCGATGAGGGCTGCGTGGATGGCGGACAGCAAAAAAGCGGGGACGGTTAACAGGTGAATTCGCCGCCACAGTTTGCCTAAATAATGTTGAATGCGATCGACACTTGTTACCGCTGCAGGTACCATCAACAGCAGCGCCGTCATCCCAGCTAGGATTCCCAACTGATGTTGCGGCAACATGAAAGACACGGCATCAAAATTCCATTTCAGCGTATGATCCAACATATGAAAGGTGTGGGCAAGGGCGATCGCGATCGCACCCACACCCAAAGCGCGCCGGTAACGCAGCAGTGCCGGTAAAAACTTGCTAACGGGACGCGCCAACAGTGCTAGCATCAAGCACAGCAGCGCTGCGTGGCCTGTAAAATCGACCATTTCGTCGGTTCGCAGCAAGGTAAGAATCCCGATCGAAATTGTCACCCACCCGCCCATCCGAAACAGTTGACTTTGTTTGTCAGCGCTCAACCTGCCGGCAAAAAAACCTACTCCCAGCATGGTTGGTAGGGTTCCCAGTCCAAAAGCCAACATCGTCGCCGCACCCAAAACCGGATTTCCCGTTTGGGCGGCTTTAATCTGGGCGGCGTAGAGGAAACCGCAGGGAATTAAACCCCAAAGCAAGCCCAAAGCCACGGGCACCCACCATTTTTTTTGCGTCGAAAGCTTGTTCATGGCTTGTGCGACTCGATCGTGCGACATTGGGTGCAACAGTGGTAATCTGGGCAGCAAACCCGGTTTGATTTGGACTACTCCGAACCAAACCAGCATTGTACCTGTCAGAAGTGCGATCGCCCGCCGGAATTCGCTACCCGTACCAGCCATTTGTCCGCCAGCAATTAACGCCGAACCCAGTCCGCCAATGGCGGCACCAACCACAGCGTAGGCCGCAATTCTCCCTAAATTCAGCAGCAAATGAAAGCGGAAAGTCGCTAATTTTTCCTTGCGGGAATTGGAGAGAGAAAACGCCACTGTCAGCGGGCCGCACATTCCCGCGCAGTGACCGAAACTGCCGAGAAATCCCAAAGTGCTAATTAGCAGCAGGTCTAGCATTTTGCTGGTTTTTCCCCAAATAAGGCGATCGAGATATTGACAATATTTCTTGACCTCGTACAAATTTTGCTCTCAGTCGATCGCTTTTGTCAAAAGACAGGCTGTCAAACTTCTAATACCAATTTCATAAAGTAGCGCTAGATATTACACCCCCCAATCCCCCCGATGCTTTGGGGGACTAAGACTTCATCAGCACATCTTTAGAAAAATGTTATAACTGTACTTTTGTGATAACCGCTATATTGACTAATCACTAATCACTAGCCTTCAACTTCGCTCAGGCTAAAATGACTAACAACCAATAACCAATAACCAATAACCAATAACCAATAACCAATAACTAATAACCAATAACCAATAACCAATAACCAATAACCAATAACCAATAACCAATAACTAATAACTACTGACTACTGACTACTGACTATTTACTAATAATTATTTTTGTTCTGGATGCGCGGCCGCCGGCGAAGCTGAACCCATTTGATTGATAGCAGCAATTAGCTGATAAAGCCGCCCCAAATTCCGCTGGTTGAAATGCAAAGTCAGGCGCGGTAGATCGAAAGTTGGATCTCCTATTTCTGGAGCCAAAGCTTGACTTTTTGCGATTTTTCCGGTGACAACAATATCGCTAAAATCAGTATTTAGCCGATCGACATTTTCCTCAGAAAGCTCTGTTTTCAAGCGAATTACCAGTTGTTCGCGCACGTAGCGGCAGGAGTGATAAACTTGATAAAAACTCGCGATCGCCTCGCAAGCTACATTTACATCGTCTGTAATCGTGTAGAGACTGCGATCGTCAGCAGAAATCAAACCCCGGCCACCCAATTGTTTTTGCACAAAATTATTCCAATCAAGCCAATAATCTCCTCCGGGTCGATCGATCAATACCAAAGGAGCAGGCCCGAATTTGCCGGTTTGAGTCAAAGTCAGACACTCAAAAGCCTCGTCGAGAGTGCCAAAACCGCCCGGAAACAAAGCCAAAGCATCGCTTTCCCGCAGAAAAAATAACTTGCGAGTGAAGAAATATTTAAAATTGAGCAACTTGGAGTCGCCGGCAATGAAAGGATTGGAATCTTGCTCGAAAGGTAACTGAATGTTGAGCCCGAAAGAACGTTCAGCAGTCGCCCCCTCATTCGCCGCCTGCATGATTCCGCCGCCGCCACCAGTAATCACCATAAATCCCTGCTGGGCGATCGCCCGTGCAAAATCTCTCGCTATCAAATATTCCGGCGATTTTGGGGATACCCGCGCCGAACCAAAAATCGCGATTTTGCGAACGTGGAGGTAAGGATAAAACAGGGAGAAAGCTTTTTCCATATCTCGCAGAGACGACGAGATAATTTTCCAGTCCAGGCGATCGAGCTCCTCTCCTGCCATTTGCACTATAGTCGAGAGCGATCGTTCGATCCACTCTGAGTGCTTCAACATTGGTAGGCGATCGATCAAATCGAGCGCATCAGCTTGGAGGGACTCAAAACCTTGACTTGAAGGAACCATGAACTTTTCTGAAATGGTAACAATTTATTGCTAAAAAAATTAAGGGGCAAGCCAAATTTAGAAGTTAATAGCCACCAGCAAATTGCCCTGCTGACAACTAATAACTTTTCTACTAGCTTTGCCCCCGTTCTGAAGCTGCGGCTTTCGCTGCCCAAAAAAAAACAGTGCCACACTGCTGGCAGTTGGGCGAAACTTACTTACTTTTTGCACCATTCTCGCTTAACAGGCTGTAGGCCCTGTTAAGCCAGATATCGAATTTCTTGTGGGTGGGCAGTTTCAGCAACCCGCTCTTGAAAAACTTATGGCAATGGTGCAATATGTTGGGTTAAATGTACTTTTCCAGAGTGTTGGCCAGAGTAGTTTTCGGAACTGCCCCAACCACCATATCAACCCGCTGACCGCCCTTAAATATCATCAGCGTCGGAATGCTGCGGATACCGTATTGGCTGGCGACGTTAGGGTTTTCATCGGTATTAACTTTTACTACCTTCACTTGCCCTTCATATTGGTTGGCAATTTCCTCTACGACGGGTGCCACCATGCGACAGGGCCCGCACCAAGGAGCCCAAAAATCCACTAGAACTGGAACTTCGCTATCGAGCACTTCCTGCTTAAAGGTAGAGTCGGTTACTTGCGCGGCTGCTGACATCCCTAGCCATCCTTGTAAATACTATTTCTTGGTTAACAAGTTTAGCAAATAGTGTTACCACTTGCATGACCGATTTTAACAGAACGAAGTTTGGCAACGAATGTTGTAACGGATGTAACCGATTGAACGGATTGATGTTAAGGGCGCAAGACATTCGTGCTGGGGCGATCGAGCAAAACCGAGCATGAGAAATACTTTTTTCGCTCAAAACTGAAAAGTCATCAAATCCCGTAGCATCCCAATTACGAGGGTGGCTGCGCCTCCGGCTACCATTTTTGTGATGGTAATCCATCGGACATCAGAACAGCCCTCCCTAATCTCCCCCAAAATTGGGAGCAAACAGCCTTAACCCCTTAGCCAGTAAGCAAACAAGAGCGCCGGCACTCAAAAAGGAACCGCCCGAACAGTAGTCCGGGCGGAGTGTGGTGTGAGGAGTGAACGGAAACTTTTGTCTCCGCTTCCTCTATTGTGACATCTCCTTTTGGATAATTCCACAAAAATTCTGTAAATTTTGAGACTCTTGAACAAATTTTGTCAAGATATCCTGGAATTCGATCGGTAAATCTACTTACCCATGCCCAACTGCTGAGCTTTTTGATAGACTTTACCCTCAGTCAGCAGAGAAGGAGCAATCACAACTTCCACTTGCTGCATCTCCTTAATATTTTTCGCACCCAGAGTTCCCATGCTAGTTTTCAGAGCTCCGAGCAAGTTGTGCGTACCGTCATCTAGCAGGGCCGGCCCCCGCAAAATTTGCTCCGCAGTACCCGTAGTCCCGACACGAATCCGAGTACCCCGCGGCAAAACAGGGCTCGGAGTCGCCATCCCCCAGTGGAAGCCCCGGCCTGGAGCTTCAGCAGCCCTAGCAAAGGGCGAACCAATCATCACTCCATCGGCACCGCAAGCAATGCACTTGCAGATATCGCCGCCGGTAATTAAACCACCGTCAGCAATCACCGACACGTATTTGCCAGTTTCGCGATAGTAGTCGTCCCGCGCGGCGGCGCAGTCTGCTACCGCTGTGGCTTGAGGAACGCCGACACCCAATACGCCCCGAGACGTGCAAGCAGCTCCCGGCCCGATGCCCACGAGAATGCCTGCAGCGCCAGTTTTCATTAAATTCATGGCGACTTCGTAGGTCACGCAGTTGCCCAAAATTACGGGTATTGGCATCTCTTGACAGAACTGGGTCAAGTCTAAGGATGCGATCGACTCAGGGGAAAGAAAAGCTGTCGAAACTACAGTTGCTTGCACAAAAAATATATCCGCTCCGGCTGCGGCAACTGTTAAGCCGTATTTGCTCGCGCCGGCTGGTGTACCGCTGACAGCAGCAATCCCTCCTCCAGCTTTAATTTCTTTAATTCTGAGCTCGATTAATTCGGGCTTAATGGGTTCTGCATAGAGTTGCTGCATCAGGGAAACAAATTCGTGGTTCCCCACAGAAGCGATCCGCTCTAAAATTGGTTGGGGGTCGGCATAGCGGGTTTGAATTCCTTCTAGGTTGAGGACGCCCATTGCTCCCAATTCCGACAGCAAAATGGCCATCCGCACATCGACTACTCCATCCATTGCGCTAGCGATGATCGGGATTTCTCGATCGATCCCGCCAATCTGCCACTTGGTATCTGCCAAACTCGGATCGAGAGTGCGCTGTCCGGGTACCAGCGCGATTTCATCTATGCCGTAAGCTCGGCGAGCGCTTTTGCCCCGCCCAATTTCAATATTCACGCTGTTTCACTTCCACAATGTATTTAAATTAGATTAACAAAATCGTAGCCTGCTTGAGGGTAGCGATCGCGCGAGTGTGTTAAAAAAAGTTCGGCACTAATTCTGACTCTATGGAATCCCAGGAAATACTTTTTATCAGCAACGGCCACGGAGAAGATGCGATCAACTGTCAAATAGTCCAAGCTTTGAGAGCATCGGGCGCGGATGTTGACGTGGCTGCGATACCGATTGTAGGCGACGGGGCTGCTTACGGGCGATCGGGCGTACCAATTATCGGGCCCACAAGTCCCATGCCATCTGGCGGAGTTTTTTACATGAATCCCCTGTTTTTCCTCAAAGATGTGAGGGCGGGGCTAGTTCGTTTGACTTTACAGCAACTCAAGGCTATTAGGAAGCATTCTCCGCGCTGCGATTTGGTGGTGACGACTGGAGATATTGTCGCGGCGGGGTTCGCCCATGCCACAGGTCGGCCCTATATAATTTTTCTGTCAGCTCATTCTACTTATTACGAAGGGCTAGCCGATTTGGGTTTCCTCTTGAATTATTTGCTTTCCTCCGAGCAATGTCTAGCCATTTTCACGAGGGACGCATTGACTGCTGCGGACTTAAACCGACAGGGTTTCGAGAAAGCTATATTTGTCGGCAATCCTGTCATGGACAACCTCAGTCCTACAGGCAAAGATTTGCAGTTAAAAGCCGGAGTTAGGACGATCGCCCTTCTCCCCGGTTCTCGCCTCCCCGAAGCCAGCGACAACCTGATTTTGCTGCTGGAATTAGTCAAAGAAATTGCAGCCACTGCTTCGCAATCAGTGCAGTTTCGGACCGCATTAGTTCCGAGTCTAATGCTCGAATTAGATAATATTACAGCACAAGCCGGATGGCTGCACCGAGGAGGAAAGCTAACTTTTCCAGGAATCAAACAGCCAGGTAGCGAAGAAGCAGAAACCGTGGAAGTAATTTGTTATTCAGACGCTTTCGCCGACATTGTGCAGCAGTCGAATTTAGTAATCGGGATGACAGGAAGTGCGATCGAACAAGCAGTAGGCTTAGGGAAACCCGTAATTACCATCCCCGGAAACGGCCCATCATTTACCTATCGGTTTGCAGAGGCTCAAAGTCGGCTTTTAGGTGGTTCCGTACAAGTTATTGGCACAGAAACAGCAACACTTGACATTATTAAAGAAGCTGCTTTAGCAGTCGAACACACATTGCAAGACAAAAAATATTTAGAAACTTGCGTTAAAAATGGCTTAGAAAGAATGGGCGCACCAGGAGGCAGCCTCAAAATTGCTAATTACATCGCAAAATATCTAAAATAAATTGTTACCACAATCCTGCACGCATAAAACCTCCACAACCCAATTTTTGTCATTTCTGCCAACTGTGACAAATGTTCTCGCCTGAGACGATTCGGCGGTTAAAACCGCGTCTGCACTTTGGTATCAATTAGCATCAGCATCATTCAATTCTCTTTTCTTTCTCAGCGTCCTCAGCGTCCTCTGCGGTTTAATCAAATCCTCTATTATTTCAGCAACTCCGAAACAGTCTTAAACGAGTAACCTTTTGACTGCAAAGTCTTGACAATTATCTCAGTTGCTGCTACGGTTTTCGAGCGATCGCCCCCGCCATCGTGCATCACCACAATCGAACCCGGTCGCACATTATTAATCACCTGATTTGCAATATCATCTACCGTGTGAGTTTCCTCATAATCTTGAGAATCCACATCCCACATAATCAATTTTTTGTGCATTTGGGAAACCAAATAAGACAAACCTATAAATCTCCGTCCCCAAGGTGGCCGAAAATTAATACTGTCCTGCTTCACCCCATTTTTCTGCAAAAGGTTGTCAGTTTTTTCGATCTCAGAAACCAAATGTGGCTGGGGTTTAAACATCATATCTTTGTGAGAGTAGGAATGGTTTCCCAACTCATTTCCCCTCGCCACAATCATTGGCACGATTTCTGGATGTTTCTCAATATTGCGACCGACTTCAAAAAAAGTTGCTTTAATTTGATAGCGGTCTAAAATATCTAAAAGCTGATTTGTATAGGGAGGATAGGGGCCGTCATCGTAGGTAAGCGCCACAACTTTCTGTTCAGTATCAGCGCGGTTGAAACCGAAATAATTGTGAAAGTTAGTAACATTGATTAACAGTGTCGCTGCGAAAAATAACGCTATTGTGAAAAGCAGAAACTTTTGTAAATTTTTACCGATTCGCATAGTTGCACGCACTCGATTTAGAATGACATCGATTAGGACTTACGCATCACAACCTGCATAAACCCGGTTTTAGGCTGTTTCTGCGGACTTTAACGAAGTATTTTCAAAAAAACCCGGTTTCTGACTGCCCGTGCGTAAGTCCTAATCGATGTCAGATTATAGCACGATCGGGGGCAGATTAGTCTTGACATTCTCCTGAATAAAAATGTTATACTCGCAGTCAGGGTTATCTACTCAGGGAGCATCTCATATTTGTAAAAAGACTTCTTTTGACTCCTT
Organism: Microcoleus sp. CZ3-B2; assembly: GCF_036705055.1. Lineage (NCBI taxonomy): Bacteria > Bacillati > Cyanobacteriota > Cyanophyceae > Oscillatoriales > Microcoleaceae > Microcoleus > Microcoleus sp. CZ3-B2. The sequence continues at coordinate 138,283 of NZ_JAUBTN010000006.1, forward strand.
CTTTCTTCCTCTTTCCTCCTGTCTCCTGTCTCCTGCCTCCTACCTCCAATTTCTAGCTTGGCTGCAAAAGTGAGATGCTCCCTCTACTCATCATTCGACCTTTGGGACTTTCGACAAAAAAAAGCTGTAATTCACAAGTACGAAAGCTAACTATAAATAAAATTAATTGAACAATACTCAAGTTTTTTTTCAGCAACAGTAATTCCCAACATGATTTCACTGCCAGATATCACAATTGTCAGCCAAATCTATGAAAGTGCTAATTCCCTCCTATACCGAGGCATCCTCAAATCAAATCAGCAACCTTTGATTTTGAAACTCCTCAAAGAGGATTACCCCACACCTGCCGAACTCTATCGCTATCAGCAGGAATACGAAATCACTCGCCGTCTCAACCTAGAGGAAACGATTAAAGCCTACGAACTGCGAAAATACGAGAACACACAAGTCATGTTGTTGGAGGATTTTGGAGGAGAGTCATTAAAAATTCTGCTGGAAAATCGTACCTTTTCAGTATTAGAGTTTCTCCACCTTGCCATCCAAATCACAGATGCTTTAGCCAAAATTCATCAAAAAAATGTCATTCACAAAGATATCAATCCGTCCAATATTGTCTTGAATCCTCAAACGGGACAATTAAAAATTATTGACTTTGGCTTATCTACCATCCTATCCCAAGAGAATCCCAGCCTCAAAAGTCCTAACCTTCTAGAAGGAACATTGGCTTATATATCTCCCGAACAAACAGGGAGAATGAATCGAGTAATCGACTACCGCACCGACTTTTATTCTCTGGGCGTTACTTTCTATGAACTGCTAACCAACCAGTTGCCTTTTGCATCCGTCGATGCCCTTGAATTAGTCCATTGCCATATTGCCAAACAACCGACTCCACCTCATGAAATCAATCCCGAAATTCCCTTGAATCTCTCAGAAATTGTCAGGAAGTTAATGGCAAAAATGGCAGAATATAGATATCAGAGTGCTTGGGGAATCAAGGCAGATTTAAAAACTTGTCTCACTCAATCTATAACTGGTCAAATTAAAGCTTTTTCCTTGGGATACCAAGACATTTATCCTCAATTACAACTCCCTCAAAAACTGTACGGAAGAGAATCACAGATTGAATCATTATTGGCTGCTTTTGTTCGCGTAGCTTCGGGAGAAGAGAAACAACTAGGTGCGAGCAACCCAACGACAACTGAGTCACAAAATTGTCAGCGACAAGGACAAACTGAACTCATGCTAATTTCTGGATACTCTGGTATTGGAAAATCAGCTTTAGTTCAGGAATTGTATAAACTCATTACTCAAAAACGCGGCTACTTTATTGCAGGTAAATTTGACCAGTTGCAACGCGATATTCCCTATCAAGCTTTAGTCGCGGCCTTCCAAGAATTGGTGCGGCAACTGCTCACGGAAACTCAAGCGCAATTAGAACAGTGGCAAGAGAAGATTCGAGGCGCATTAGGCAGCAATGGACAAATTATTATTGATGTCATCCCCGAAGTTGAACTGATTATTGGCAAACAGAATCCTGTCCCAGAATTGCCACCAACAGAAGCAAAAAATCGGTTTAATTTAGCTTTTCAAAACTTGATTCAGGTCTTTTGCCAAAAAGAGCATCCTCTCGTCTTATTTCTAGACGACCTTCAATGGACAGACAGCGCTACGCTGCAATTAATCCAGTTGATAATGACCGATTTTACTACTCAATATCTGTTTGTAATCGGAGCTTATCGAGATAACGAAGTCAGTGCAACTCATCCTACTATGCTGACTTTATCTGAGATGGAAAAACAGGGAGTAGTAATTAATTATCTTTCCCTTTCACCCTTAAATTTAAACCAGGTTAATGAATTCATTGCGGATACGCTGAAAACTGAGTGCGTCCCTACGCAAAGATTAGCAGAGTTGGTTTGGAAAAAAACACAGGGAAATCCCTTTTTTATCAAAGAGTTTCTCAAGTCACTTTATACAGAGCAATTGCTAAAATTTGATACTAATGCTGGGGGTTGGGATTGGGATTTAGAGCAAATTATAACTAGGAATATTACTGATAACGTTATTGAGTTCATGGCAGATAAAATTCAAACCTTATCAGAGTCAGCACAAAAAGTTTTACGATTAGCCGCTTGTATTGGCAACAAATTTGATTTACAAACCCTTTCCATTATTAATGAAACTTCTCAAAAAGCAGCGGCAAATGAATTGTGGGATGCCATTCAATCGGGATTGATATTACCCATTGGGGATGATTACAAATTCCTGAAAACAAACCGAGAAGCGAAGGAATTAAAAATTACCTATAAATTTGCTCACGATCGCATCCAGCAAGCCGCCTATTCCCTAATTCCCCCAGACGACAAGCAAGCCGTTCACTGGAAGATTGGGCAACTTTTATTGCAAAACACTTCGCCACAGAACCTCCAACAAAAGATTTTTGATATTGTCAATCAACTCAACTTCGGTATAGAAGCAATTGACGTTCAGTTAGAAAGAGATAAACTGGCTCAATTAAATCTGATTGCTGGCAAAAAAGCGAAGGCATCAGCAGCTTGGAAACCCGCCTGCAATTACTTAATAATTGGTATAAATTGCCTGAGTGCAGATAGTTGGCTTCGTCAGTATGACTTAACTCTGGCACTGTACGTGGAAACAGTAGAAGCTGCTATCTTGAGTGGCCACGTTGAGGAAATGGAAAAATTCGCTGACCTTGTGCTTCAACAAGCTACTTCATTGCTGGACAAAGTGAAAGTCTATGAAGTCAAAATTCAAGCCTATACAGCACAAAATAAACCTCTGGAAGCTATAGATACGGCACTTTCAGTATTGAAAATGTTAGGGATTCGCTTTCCTAAAAAAACAACTAAATTAAATATTTTCCTTGAACTGTTGAAGACTAAGTTAAGTTTAGGATGGAAGCGAATCGAGGATTTAATCGACCTACCAGTGATGACTAATCCTGATAAGCTGGCAGCAATGCGTATCCTATCAACTGTCGTTTCTGCTGCCCATTTAGCCACACCTGACTTGGTGCCGATAATTGCGTTTAAACAGGTAAATTTATCCATTAAATACGGGAATACTTCTGTGTCTTCTTGTGCCTATGCTACTTACGCACTAATTCTGTCGGGAGAAACCGTAGGAGACATTGAGACAGGTTATCAGTTTGGACAACTTGCTCTCTTATTACTCGATAAGTTTAATACTAAAGAACTCAAAGCCCGAACCCTATTTATTGTTAATTACTTTGTCAACCATTGGAAAGAGCATCTTAGGGAAACTTTAAACCCTTTGCAAAAGGCTTACTCGATCGCTCTAGAAACAGGAGACTTAGAATATGCAGCTTATTCAGTTTGCGTATACTGCTACCATTCCTATGTATTGGGGAAGGAATTGGCAACAGTCGAGGGAGAGATGGCCATGTACAGTAATACCCTCAGCCAACTGAATCAAGAAACATCATATTACTACAACCAACTGACTCGACAGGTTGTATTGAACTTGATGGGACGGGCTGAAGATAAGTGCCGTTTAATCGGTGAAAGCTATGACGAAACAAAAATGTTGCCTCTGCATATAGAGGCGAATGCTCAAAATCTTTGTCGATCCCTCTATTTTTTTAAGTTAGTTCTCTGCTATATTTTTCAAGACTATCAGCAAGCTATAGAAAATGCTAACTCAGCCGAAAAATATAGCGATAGCGCTGTAGGTACTATTCCTCTCTACCATTTCTACAATTCTTTACTTTATCTCGCTATCTATTGTGACGCACCTAAATCCGAGCAAAAACTCATCCTCCAGAAGGTGAAAGGCAACCAGAAAAAGATCAGAAAATGGGCGCATTTTGCTCCGATGACTCACCTCCATAAATTCTATCTAGTGGAGGCAGAGCGATATCGAGTTTTGGGTGAAAATGTTAGGGCGATCGACTACTACGATCGCGCCATTGCCTTAGCCAAAGAACATGACTACATCAACGAAGAGGCTTTGGCTAATGAACTCGCTGCCAAGTTTTACCTCGCTTGGGGAAAAGAGCAAGTTGCCCAAGCCTATATGACAAATGCTTACTACTGCTATTTACGTTGGGGTGCCACAGCTAAAATGACAGATTTGAAACGACAGTATCCAAAACTTTTAAAGCGTTTTACGACAGCCAATACGTCCATAGATTCGCGCAACAGCCTGTCTAATACCTCTGGCAGCACTTCAGGTGAAACCCTGGATTTGGCCGCATTGATGAAAGCATCTCAGGCGATCGCCAGTGAAATTGAGTTGGATAAACTCCTCACTACTTTGATGAGAATCCTGCTGGAAAGCTGCGGGGCACAAATTGGCTATCTAATTTTAGAGTCTCAAGGACAACTAAGAGTCGAAGCGTCAGGTGAGGCTAACTCAAATCAGGTGATGGTTTTGCAATCGACTCCCATAGAAACCTGCCTGCCTTTGTCGATTATTCAGTATGTTGAAAGGACTCAGGAAGGACTGATTGAAACCAATGTGGCCCGTGAAGGCAGGTTTACCCAAGATGCTTATATCAAAGCACACCAGCCCAAGTCTATTCTTTGCGCCCCTCTGCTCAATCAGGGGCAATTAATTGGAATTGTTTACTTGGAAAATAATTTAGCAGAGGGCGTTTTTACACCCGATCGCCTGGAAGTGATTCAACTATTATCAAGTCAGGCGGCGATCGCCCTTACCAACGCCAGACTCTATACTCAAGTACGATCGACGCAAAATCGCCTGAATAAATTCCTCAATGCTATACCTTTAGGCATCTCCGTTCACGACGCCAAAGGACAAATCATCTACACCAATCAAGTTGCACAGCAATTACTGAATATTCAAGATTTACCCAAAGCCGAAACCGAAAAATTATCACAAACCTATGGCGTTTATCGTGCAGGCACTGGGGAGATGTATCCAGTCGAACAGCTACCCCTAGTGCGATCGCTTGGCGGTGAAAAAGCTCAGGCTGATGATTTGGAACTGCATCACAGCGACGGGAGCATTTTTGTAGAAGCAACGAGTACGCCAATTTTCGATGATACGGGTAATGTAGAGTATGCGATCGCAGCCTTTCAAGATATTAGCGATCGCAAACAAGCCGAAAAAACTCTCATCGAAAATATCCGCTTAGAACAAGAAATTAGCGATCGCAAAAAAACAGAAGCAGAACTCGAACAAGCAAAAGAAGCAGCCGAATCAGCCAACAAAGCTAAAAGCACTTTCCTCGCCAACATGAGCCACGAATTGCGAACTCCCCTGAACGCTATTCTAGGCTTTTCTCAACTGATGAATCAGGATACAAATCTGTTAAGTGAACAAACAGAAAACCTCAAGATTATTCATCGCAGTGGAGAGCATTTATTATCTCTAATCAATCAGATCCTTGACCTTTCCAAAGTAGAAGCCGGACGCATGACGCTATCGGAAACTAACTTTGACATTCATCAGTTCCTAGCCGATATCGAGGAGATGTTTGCGTTGCCAGCAAAATATCAAGGCTTACAATTACGATTTAAATATGCTGCTGATGTTCCTAAATATATCTACGCTGATGAAGTTAAGTTGCGACAAGTGCTGATGAATTTAATCAGTAATGCTATTAAGTTTACCTCTTCTGGAAGCGTGTCTGTAGAAGTAAAAAGTAAACAGGCAAAACCCCAAAGTGAAGCCGAAACACACATCACCAAAAACCAACAACAAACAACCATTATCTTTGAAATAAAAGATACAGGACTTGGCATCGCTGCAGACGAACTAGAGAAACTATTCAAACCCTTCGTACAAACAGCATCAGGTCAAAAAGTACAGCAAGGAACAGGATTGGGACTGACGATTAGCCGTCAATTTATCCGCTTGATGGGAGGTGAAATAACAGTGATTAGTGGTGGCAAAGCTTTCACTCCCGGAATCCCTCTGGGGGAATTATCTGATGATACGACGCCTATACCAATATCTGGTACAACATTTCAATTTGAGATTTCTGTGAGTATTGCTGATGGAAACCAAATTCAAAACCAACCCTACCATCGTCGCGTTGTTACTTTAGCACCCAACCAACCCCAATATCGTATCCTAGTAGTCGATGATAAAGATGACAATCGGCAACTGTTAATTAAACTCCTCAAACCTCTGGGTTTTAAAGTGCAAGAAGCGAGTAACGGTATTGAAGCACTTGAAATTTGGGATTCATACTCACCACACCTGATCTGGATGGATATGAGAATGCCCGTTATGGATGGTTACGAAGCAACAAGACAGATTAAAAGTACAACTAAAGGGCAAGCTACTGCTGTTATTGCTTTGACAGCTAGCGTGTGGGAAGAAGAAAAGGCAATTATTTTATCGGCTGGCTGCGATGATTTTGTGCGAAAACCCTTCCCCACAGAAGCTATCTTTGACATTATGGCTAAACATTTGGGAGTCAGTTATATTTATGAGGAGCAAGAGCTATCGTCTTCGGCTGATAATGTGAAGGGAGAACCCTTAAATTTAACAGATTTATTAGCAACCATGTCACCAATATGGATTGTAAAATTGCATGAAGCAGCTCTTGACGCGGATTCCGAATTAGTGTCTGAACTCCTTGAGGAAATTCCTGATTTCCAAGTTCTAGAACTTCAGACTCTCAGAGGTTGGCTGAATAAATTTCAGTTTGAGAATATTCTCGATTTAACTGAACCTTTGGTTGGTGAATCTTGATGCAGCAGATTGCAGTTGTATCAAGTAAATTATCGATATATCCCCCCTAACCGCCCTTAATAAGGGGGGGACAAGAGTATTCAAAGTCCCCCGACTATCCGGGGGATTTAGGGGGATCTAAACTCACCTAAAAATAGTAGCGGTTGAAACCGCCGAACGATTTTGGGGGTGACTTAATTCACTTCAATCATTGAGTTTAGGGGAGACTGTTTTAACTTGGTAAGGTCGCGGATGGTAATTGAGCAGCCGTCTCCCAATTTCACAGCAGTTACATAACAGCATTTGCCAATGTCATCGCTTTCTAGATGCACCTCTCCTGCAAGTGATTCTCCAGTCTCCACAACCTCTACTAATAAATCAAATAATTTTGGAATCAATCTATCGAGCAGTTTTTTTAGAACGGGTTCGCCCGCTAGTTCTGTGCGTTTTTTCCCTAAGAGTCTGGCAAAGACAGGGTTAACTACCAAGCAGCGAAAATCTTCAATTTCTCCACCAATATCCCCTCTCACCGCCTGCACTGCGGCTATTGCATCCAGAGAGGAGTTTAGCAAATTGGCCAGCAGGGTGCGAGATTGGTAGGCAATTTCTGCGGTTTGCTGGTGTCGCTCGATTGCTTCTTTAAGCTGGCGTTTTTGGTGCCCGATAGTGACCTGAGTTTCGAGGCGAACTAGCACTTCTTCCGGCTCAAAAGGTTTAGAGATGTAGTCAACTCCCCCTACCTTAAAAGCTTTGACTTTATCAAAAATTTGGTCAAGTGCGCTTAAGAAAATAATCGGAATTTCTGAGGTGTTTTCATCGGATTTGAGGGCTTGGCAGACTTGATAGCCGTCCATGTCTGGCATTTTAATATCCAGCAATATAGCATCGGGGGGATGATTGCGAACTGTTCTCAAGGCCATCGCACCATTGGTGACGCAGCGAACTTTATAGCCATTCTTATTGAGAATTTCTGTGAGAAAACGCAGATTTTCTGGAAGGTCATCAACAATTAAAATGTTGCCTTTGCAAGTTTCTAATTCATTGATGTCACTTCCTTGGGCCGCAGTCATCGTCATAGGTTCGCCTTTTGCATTGGCGATCGCAGTTGCAGTTGTGGTGTTTTGCTTCTCTACCAGAGAGCGAAAGTTATTCTTAGTAACTTTTTCCCCCATTACGTCTGAAAGGCGCTGCCACAGGATGGCTGCTAAATCTTTGATATGTCCTATGCTCAGGTACAAGCTGTCAGCAATGACACTATAAGTTGCGTTTTCCCAAGCAGCTTTTAAGATTTCTTTTTCAAGCAAACTTAAGGTTTTACTGGTTTTGGACTCTAAGGCTGATTCGATAAATTCTAGGGCTTCTTCAAAAGTCATATACACATCCATCTCATCGGGTAAAGTTTTTAAGTTTTGAACCCTAGCTTTGAGTTATACACCGTAGTAAGTCGGTGGGGAAATTCCTAATAGCTATTATGACAGACTTATTGACAATTACGCTCTGGGCGATCGCCCCCGATCCTCATTTTACCTTGTCGAAGCAAAAGTAGCGATCGCCCGCTTAATTCTTTTTGAGGGCGATCGGCTTAAATCCTTGTCAGCACAAGGCTTTTAAGTTGATTGTCACCCCCGTCAGCTCTTTGAGTTTGTTCGCATACATTTTTGCCCACCTCTTTCTTCACCAGTCCTGGACGCACTCCCACCAAAGAAACCGGGTTTTTTACCGAATCTGCGGGCTGCAACCTCTGTATTTTCGTAAAAAAACCCGGTTTCTGGGCCCCCATGCGTAAGCCCTATTCACATAACGATCCGAATGATCCGACTTTTCCGACTTTTCGATCCGACTTTTCCGACTTGCTTTAGGCCGATCGTCCAAACATACTATTGAATAGCATCCACCAAAAGACAGAGAAAAGTATCAGTCATGCTGTCGATCTGCTCTATCTAAAGATAGATAGTAAAACCAGGGCGTCCGACTTTTCCGACTTTACGATCCGACTTTTCCGACTGACAGGGGCGGGGGAGGGGAACCCTGATACAGACATGGAAAGGATGCAGCCTCAAAAAAAGAGCAACTGAATCCAATCTTTATCCGCATAAATACTGAGACCACACTCAGCTAGATGTTGGCGGGATTGGGGTGCAACGAAAAAAGCAACAGAGGAATGTTCCTTCACATCTATCTTTCACCACTTTTAAAATCATGTCAAATTCTCAATCCGTTATTGCAACAGACATTCGGTGTTGTCCAGAAGATATAGAGAAAGCATTTTGGCAGTTATGGCAGCAGAACCGAGATGATCTTTACCGTTGCTGTCTCAGGTGGATGGGGGGGAATCCTGCTGATGCCGAAGAGGTGCTCAGTCGCGCCATGCTCAAAGCTTGGGATAAATTGCCAGACTATGCCGAAAAAATCACCAACCTCCGAGCTTGGATCACCCGCTTAACCCATAATCTATGTATAGATATACATCGAGAACGTCGCCGGAAGGCAATGCAGATCGAGGATATTGAAGAAGTAGCTGCTACAGGAAATTCAGCAGTTATTTCTGGTTTGAACTCTCCTGAAGAAGCACTTCTACATCATGAGTTGGGACAGTACATTCGCCGCGCTATTGATACTCTTCCTTCTCGATTACGCAATCCGTTTATCCTGCGTTACTGCCACCAGATTGCCTATCAAGATATTGCCCAAAAACTTGCTCTCTCGCTCAATAACGTTTACAAGCGCATCCAACAGGCACGAGAAATTCTGCAAAAGCGTTTGAGCGGGTATTTGTCAGGGTTGGATGATGCTTTGTCAGATTCCTCCGAGTCGTCTCAAAAGGGGGACGTTGCCTTTAGCAGCGATGATTTTGCTGTAGGGGTTGTGCCCCAGTGCCTACCCCGTCAAGATTGTGGGGCGATTCCCTACGGGATAGCTTCGCTTGACGCGGGGGAATTGCCCCTACAATCCGCTGAAACGATCGCATCCGACTCGATCGCCCCCATCCCTCAAAACATTGGCGAAACAATTAATTATCAGGTAACAGCAATATGTCTAGAAACACTACATTCCGGGTGGTATCCCTCACTCAGTCCTCTGGGGTGGAGTTGAATGCTTACCTGGTTGGAGACTCCAAGCCAACCAGACAAGAGCAGAAGCTGAAAACATTAAGTGAGTACGTGCAGCAGTATCCATCTGGGTGGAAGAAGCGGTTGGAATTGGCGAATCTGCTGTATGCAATGGGTCGTATCGAGCAGGCGGTTGAGGAATATCGCCAAGCGATCGATCTGCAGCAACCACCATCGATCGGCGTGCGGTTGCAATGGGGGAAACTTTTGCAGCTTATGGGACAAGAGGTTGAGGCCGTAGCGGTTTATGAAAGTGCCTTGGCCAATGCACGCCATGAGGCGACTCGGCAGCATATCAGCGGATCGATCGCACTCTGTAGAGGTGACACTCCGGCAGCGATACTGGCTTTTGAGTCGGCGGCTTCCCTAGAACCAAATAATGCGGCTCACTGGCTGGCCTTGGGGCAGGTGCAAAGGGGCAGAGGGGATGCGGTTGCAGCTTTGCGAGCCTTTGATACGGTTTTGTCACTGAACCCGGATGATGTTGTAGCGCTGATTGACAGCTACGACGCTAGTCAGGCGGTGGGGAATGTGCGCCAAGCGCAGCGCAGGTTGAGCAAAGCGCTAGAGGTGGCTCCGGGTGATTTTGGGGTACTCAAACGACTGGCGGATACTCGTTGCCGGATGAGATTGGTATCCGGTGAGGAGGGGAAGCAGACTAAACAGATGATTGGTTCTGTGCTGCAACTGGCTCCCGATGCGGCGGATGCCCGCGAGTTGCTGGCATATTATCACGTTTTCCGGGGCGAGTCAGCTAACGGGATTGGGGTGTTGGAACGGTTTACTGAGGAACACCCGAATCATCCGAGGGGTTGGTATTCCTATGGGCGTTACTTGTTCCATACGGGGGAATATCAGAAAGCGGCTGAGGCGATGCTGAAGGCTTATCGTCTGTATCCCCAGGATTGTGAAATTTATCGGGCGTTGTGCGAGATTTTGCCTGTGGCCTCTCCCCCAGTTCCTCTCGATCCCCCCTCCGCCCCTCTTAAAAAGGGGGGAACCAGTCTCAAAGTCGCCCTTGATAAGGGGGATTTAGGGCGATCGAACAATCAAGTAACCCTTGCATCAATAGTAGAAGAGATGCTCGATCGTTTAGATGTAGGGTGAGCATTGCCAACCCTACATCTTTTGTTGCTGACCTTAATTCAATGACACAATCTGGTGCAATGGGTGGAAATTAGAGTTTTCGTGTTTGAGGCAGGTTTCATGGGTGGATTGAGTTAGGGAAAAACTGCGGCTAACTCGAAAAATTCAGAAATTGACCTCTGGAATCGTCTTATAGGTGTAGAAGCTAAAAAGCAAAAAAAGGAGAAACAAAATCGCGCAACTATTTAAGGTACGATCACTTTATTTTATGTTCCAATAAAATTATGCGCCGATTAGCGCAGACAATTCGATTAATTTTAAGTATTATTACCGATGTCTTTCAGCGCGTCATATTACAGTCACTCAGAAATATCTCAATTAGGCAAAGATCCGACTTTTCCGACTTTACGCTCCGACTTTTCCGACTGACAGGAGCAAGGTAGGAAAGTCATGATAGAGATATGGAAAGGATGCAGCCTCAAAAAAAGAGCAACTGAATCCAATCCAAAGCTGGATAAATGCTACCTCAAAGTATAAATCGTGCCTGTAGACAAACTCCCCTAACTCATGGAACTGATTTGGTTCTTTAAAACCCTCAACAAATACATTGCCTCCTACAAATGGCAATTCATTTTACTCTTCACCTGCCTAATATTCGACGCAGCATTTGATTCAGTCTTCCGAGCCAGCTTAAAATTTATCATCGATGCCGCCATCGTTCCCCAAAACTATAGTCTTCTGGTTCTAATCCTGTCATTGCTAGTTGTCGGAGCAATTCTATATGCCTGCATCGGTTTGCTAGGAATTTTCCTAGGAGCGCGTTTAGGCATTTTAATCACCAACAATATCCGACACTCTCTATTCGAGCATCTCCAAAGCCTTTCAATGGAGTTTTTTGGACGGCGTTCAGCCGGAGATATAGTCAATTGTCTCATCGCCGATGTCCAAAAGGTGGAAAATGGTGTAATTACAATGGGGCTGACAGTTGTTGTTTTACAACTGTCTAACTTCCTATTTTCTCTGGTTTTCCTCTTCTTCCTCAACTGGCAATTAGCCCTGCTGAGTTTAATCGGTTTAACCCTCTGCACCATTGCCCCAGCAAAAATTGCCAGCCTTGCCACCGAAGTCGGCTATAAGTTGCTGCAAAAAGAAGGACAAATTGCCAGCGTTATCGAAGAGAATATGCTCTCGCAAACCGTTGTCAAGATATTCGGGCTGGAAAACCAAATGACTGAGGATTTTTCCAGGGATTTAAATGACTTAAAACAGGTTTATGTCCGCGCAACCTTTCTCTCCTACTTAGTGCAGAAAGTTCCCATGATTGGTTTTGTCATGACGCAGCTTATCGTTTTAAGTATCGGTGCTGTCATGACATACCAGAATATCATTTCCGTAGGCACCCTTGCCTCCTTTCAAGTTTTAATGCTAGGATTGAATCTCAATATCCTCGGTTTAACTTCGTCACTGCCTGCATTGATCGATGGAGTAGCAGGGCTGCAACGCATCAGCGATATCTTATCAGAAACTCCGGCGATTCAGGATGCACCAGGTGCGATCGATTTACCTCACTTTTTCAGTGAAATTTACTTTGACGATGTTACCTTTAGCTACTCCCAAGATAGAGGTGGAGTTAAAAATCTATCCCTAAAAATTCGCCAAGGAGACTTCGCGGTATTTGTCGGTCAAAGTGGAGCAGGAAAAAGTACAATTGTCAACTTGCTGACGCGATTTTATGACCCGGATAAAGGACGCATTCTGTTTGATGGAGTTGATTTACGTCATGCAACAGTACGCTCCCTCCGTTCTCAAATTGGACTGGTTTCTCAGGATGTAATTCTCTTTAATTCCTCGGTGCGAGAAAACATCCGCATGGGCTATCTAGAAGCCACTGACGAACAAGTCGAAGCCGCAGCCAAAGCCGCCGAGATTCACAAATTTATTTTGTCCTTACCCCAAGGCTACGACACACCTGTTGGTGACAGGGGCGGACAGTTATCAGGGGGACAACGGCAAAGAATTGCTTTAGCTAGAGCCTTGGTGAGAAATCCAGCAATTCTGATTCTGGATGAAGCCACATCCGCCCTCGACCCCGCCACAGAAGCCGAAATCCTCGCCACCATCGAGCGCATCACCAAAGAACGCACGGTGATTTTGATTACCCACCGCATGGCCCATGCCTTGCGTGCGGATGTCATGTACGTGCTGGAAAACGGCAGCTTGGTTGTTAGCGGTTGACACACAGATTTGACCTGTACTGAACATTTTGGAGTTAAAAATTATGACCGACACAAATGATTACAAATGGCTAATCCCCTCTTCTCATAACCTAGGCTCGAAATCTCTTGAAGAAGAGAAAGATATCTGGGATAAAAACCACGAAGATTATACCAACACCTCTTTCAGCCTCACCCATGACCCCAAAATCTGCAAAAACTTAATCCGTCCAGAGCGTTCTCCCGGCTACGATATTCCCAACTCGCCTGACATCAAAGTCCTAATTCCCGGTTGTGGCTCGGAAATTTATCTTCAGAAAACCTTACTAGAATTTTGCCCCCAAATTGGACAAATCTACTGTACCGATTTTTCCAAAACAGCGATTGAAAAAGCACAAGCAGACTGGAAAACAGCAGATGGAGATTCCCGACTCAACAATCAGCAAATCGTGTTTGAGCAAGTAGACTCCACGCGAATCACCGAACAAAAACCGGAGTGGAACGATAAATTTGATTACGTCCTCCTTGTAAATTCTGTGGTTTCCAGTGAGGATAAAACCAACCGCGAGATGATTCGGGAATTTGGAAAAGTTCTCAAGCCAGGTGGCAAGATATACGGATATTTTCCAACCACCTTATGCTTCTTAGAAATTGCCTATTTTAGTCGCAAACACGCTCACTGTGTTACAGAGGGATTTATCGATGTCTACGGCAATAAAGTTTGGGACGCTGAGTGGCAAACTGCCCAGATTTATTACACTCCCTTGCGGTTAAATCGCATCTTTAAAGAAGCGGGATTAAAACAACTCTGTTTGGAGATGGAGTTTTTGGACTATGAGCCTTTTGTTTCCATGTTTAAAGAGATGATAGCTCATGACGACCCGGATATCTTTCTCTGGCATCTTCTAGTTCGTTATGAAAAATAGGACTTAGGGATTTGGGCGAAGCATCGAGCGAGATGCTTGGTTTCACTCAGCATGACACATAGGCTTTGCGTAAGTAGGGACACGGCATTGCTTTGCGTAACGGACACGGCATTGCCGTGTCCCTACTTTGCGTAACGGACACGGCATTGCCGTGTCCCTACTTTGCGTAACGGACACGGCATTGCCGTGTCCCTACTGAAAAAAACCTGCCGACAAAACTGTCAGCCCTGACGGGGTGACAACCCCGTTAAAACCCATAGCTAACAAAGGTTTGACCGATTTATGGTAAAAAAAGATGGG